>CALACF010000495.1 GCA_937890245.1 uncultured Flavobacteriales bacterium | reverse complement strand
TTTGGGGCCTGGTTGTAATGATGAAACGGCCTGTAACTACAGCGCCCTCGCCACAACGGACGATGGGAGCTGTACATACGCCGCTGAAGGATTTGACTGTGATGGAAACAGCACTATGATTATGGGTTGTACAAACCATATCGCGTGTAACTGGGATCAGTATGCCACGGACGACGATGGCAGCTGTGACTTTATCGATTCAGGTTCTATCCCAACGGGTGCTGATGTTCTATGGCTCGTGGGTGTGACCATGACTGGAACTCCTTATGAGCCCTATGCGGCTGGCTGTGAGGCTGCTGGCGGTGTGAACCCCAACATCTCGATCAACGGAGTCATTCTTGGTGATGGAACAGGAGGTCCTGTGACCTTGCAAAATGGTGTTGATCCAACAGGTTTGTTGGGCGACCTTCTCGCCTTGACCACGTTTGCTCCGCTTTCTGTCTGTGGTAATACGCTCAAGTTGATTGACCCTGTGACGGGCGGCACGTTGGTGATGGCTGAGAACAATGGCGTTTGGATGTCAGCTGTTCCTGCGATTGACGGTATCCAATACCTGTGGGCAGCTCCAATGACCAACTTCAGCATGGGTTGTGGTGATCCTTCTGCTTGTGGTTTCACAGGTCCATGCGACCTCAGCGTCGCCTGTGACTACACAGATACAGACGATGATTCAGTCCTCGACTGCCAAGAGGTTGTCGGTTGTACTGACCCCGATGCAGACAACTACAATGAGAACGCCACCGATGACAGTGGGTGTAACTACAACGGTTGTTTGAATGCTGACGCGACGAACTACAACGCTGCTGCAAACACGGATGACGGTTCTTGCTTGTTCCTCGTTACACTTAGTGTAGACATGGCTGAGACCGGTGTATCTGAATTAGGCATTCACGTGGCTGGCTCTTTCCAAGGTTGGGATGCAGGATCAACTGCTGCTACACAGGTAGGCGGTAGCGGTTCAGTCTACGAGTTGCAAATCGCCTTGTCAAACGGCGATTATGAGTTCAAGTTCGTGAACGGCAATGCTTGGGGCGCTGATGAGAGCGTAAATGGCACGTGTGGTGCTGGCAACGGCAACCGTTTAATCACGGTAGCTGACACGTCTTTGGACAACGGAACACCTTGTTTCGGTTCTTGTGACGCGTGTGCTCCTGTCGTTGTGATGGGTTGCACTTATGCGGCCGCTTCTAACTACAACGCTGCAGCAAACGATGACGACGGTTCTTGCGCCGGATTCGGTGCAGACTGCGAGGGAGACTTGAACGATGACGGCACCATCGGTGTTGGTGACTTGCTCTCGTTCCTTGGTATTTTCGGAACGGACTGCGATTAATTCACAGCCTCGGTCTCTGCTGAAAGGCAGCCGACCAAAATTATGGAAAGCGCCCCCTCATACGAGGGGGCGCTTTTTGTTTGCTCGGGAAATTTAACCCTTGAAGGGAGGGAACGCGAAGGCGCGAAGGCGAGATGTCGTGAAATCCCGCGTTCAGCTGAGGGCCTCGAGCTGGGCGCGCAGGACCTCTATCTTTGCTTCAGCGTCTGCGAGCTTGGCCCGTTCTGCGTC
>CALACF010000494.1 GCA_937890245.1 uncultured Flavobacteriales bacterium | reverse complement strand
GTTTTACACTGTGGTAATCAATGCGATGAAACCCGCGACAGCGCAGTAGATAGCGAAGCCTTTCAGTCCACCGCGGATGAGGCCACGCATCATCCATTTGCACGCCCAGAGGCCGCTGATAAACGCAGCTGCTGCGCCGAGTGCGAGAATGTGCCAGGCGTACGTCACGCTGGTTTGTCCGTCGAGCAGGGCCGGCGCCTCGAGCAGGTCTTTCACCTCGAGGGCCGTCATGCCCAAGATTGGCGGAAGCACCATAAGGAAACTGAAGCGCGCAGCAGTGGCGGGCGACAGCCCCAGCAGCAATCCCGTTGAAATGGTGGCGCCACTTCGGGAGACGCCCGGAACAATGGCGATGGCTTGGGCGAGGCCCATCCAAATGGCAGTACGGGTGGATATGGGTCGATCGCTTGTAGAATTGGCCTTGAAGGATTCGTGCCGGGAATGGGCAAACCACAGCAGGGCCGCAGTCACGAGCAGCGCCGCACCGACCACCCCAACTTGGCCTTCCGCATGGGCCTCCAAGAAGTCGCGGGCGCTGAAGCCGACGATGCCCACAGGGATCATGGAGAGGAGAATCCAGCCGGCAAACTTGCGCGCTTGAAGGCCGGCCGCGGTGCGGGTCAGCATTTCGCGCAGGAGTTGGAGGATGTCCGCCCGGAAGACGACGATGGTGCTCATGGCCGTAGCGCCATGGACGAGAACAGTAAAAGCGAGTCCGCCGTTTTCAATACCGAAGAGCGCCTTGCCCAGCTCAAGATGGCCGCTAGAGGAAACCGGTAAAAACTCGGTCAAGCCCTGAATCAGGCCCAGTAAAATGGACTCCCACCAAGTCACAGCTTACTTCTGATCTCCGCTCGCTGATGGAAAGCGCTTGAGGATGGCGTAGAAAATCACGCCGTAGCCAGCCAAAACAGTCAGAGGCGCGATCGAGATGCGGCGCTTTGAAAATATTGCTTCCGAAAATTCATTGGGATCGGTCACGCCCCCGCCACTCATCAGCACGAATCCGAGGCCGACCAGCGCCATGCCAATCAGCAAATAAATGTAGTTGCCGCGCTCAAATGCAAATTCGAGGCGGGCATTTTCAGAGGAACTGGAGCGTAAAGTTGCCATGGGGTCAAAAGTAGGTCGTGCAGGGTTAGTGCAGGCGGTCGAGCGAAGCGCCGAGCAAACGTCGGACGGCTAGTAGCGAAGAGAGGCCTGCCACAAGAAGGCCCGCCGCAGCAAGCGCTGCTGCAAGTGTGGCGAGCTGGAAGTTTTCGATGTGCGCAAACAGCGCGGGGGCCATCGGACGGAAGCCGCCGAGCAGCCCCATGACGGCCGCAAAAGCCAAGACGCCTCCGACCAATCCATAGCCCGCGCCTTCGAGAAGGAAAGGCCGGCGGATCATGCGGGGGCGGGCGCCCACGAGCTCCATGCTGCGGATCACGAAACGTTGGCCGTGGACAGAGAGCTTGATGACGTTAAAAATTTGCGCGGCAGATAAGGCGAGCAGCGCGAAGAAAAGGCCGGCCACCGGCCAAGCCCAACGCTGAGCGCCCGACTCGAGGTGGGCGATGATGCTCCACGGCGCGTCCACGCGCATTGCGCCGTCCAAGGCGAGCAGAGCCTGTTCGAGCTGCTCAACTTTCGTTGTTTGCGCGGCCCCCGGGTGCAGCCGCAGTTCGATGCTCGGCGGCAAGGGGGAGTCGCCGAGAAATTGCATGAAAGACGTGCCCAGCTCGCGTTCGAGCTCGAGAGCCGCCACATAGGGATCGATGTACGCCGCCTCCAAAACCTGGGGCCAACTGGCGATTTGTGACGCCAATGCGGCGCCTTCGGTGGCGGTGGTGCGCTCGACAAATTCGACTTGCACGCGGAGGCCTGATTTCACTTCCTCCCCAAGCGCCCGTCCCAACCCGGCAACAGAAAGCACCAAGCCCAGAACGGCCAGGGTACTCGCCACGCCCAAGACAGTGGAAATAGCGGTGGTCCAGTGGGCACCTCTCACGCCGACATGATGTTCACCTCAAAGTGCAAATCCATACCGCACAAAGGGTGGTTGAAATCTACCTCGACCCGGTCCCCAATCACATCCACCACCACGCCGTGGATTTCGGCGCCGGTATCGTCACGCATGACCACCACCTCGTCTTCTTTAAGTGCATCGTCGTCGAGGCCCTCATCGTCTATGAATTGGGCTTTTGGCAAGACGACATAGGCATCGTCCAATTCGGGGCCGTAGGCCTCAGCACAAGGTATAAGCAGTGTGAAAGGCTCACCGACCACACCGTTTCGGACCGCATCGAGCAGGGCGGGCAAGACCTCTGGGTCCCCGTCCGAAAAGACAAATGGCTGCTCGGGCACCGTGGCCTCGATCATCTCGCCGTCGGGTCCGTCGGCGCGCATCGTGTAGTGAATTGAGTAGTCCATTCTATTGTTTGTCTATTATATCTATGCCAATTTCACCCCTGTCGACCGGCAAAAAAGAGTGCGCAATTCCCTCGATTTCTCGCAGGTATTCACGCTTGGAAAAGTACGGCGCGTAGGCAAAGCCGTCGACGGTCACCAGTTCATTTGTGAACGGGTCGAGCCAGGCAATAGCAGTGAACGGGCCGCCCATGAAATCACCCTCCATCTTCCAGAGTCCACGCAGGGTAGCGGCAAATCCGCCGTGGAATGCGATCTCCTCATAGCGCGGCGTCCGTCGGTATTCGGTTGCCATGAAGCTTCCCGGCACCTCGCCCCCAACCCGCTCGCGCAGTACACTGTCGCGGCGGGCGAGCATCCCCGCGAGCGAAAACATCTCAGGTCCTGTATATGGGGCGCGCGTGATAAAAATGCCCATCTGCACGTCGTGGTTGTTGTTGCCCTTGAGCCGCGTAAGCGAGCGTTGAATCCAAAGAAATTCGGGCGTCTCCTCCACCAGCACAGCGTCTCGCGGAATGACTGATCGCAGGCCGTGCGCGTGCAGGAGTTGCTTCTCAAGCGCCTCGTTGCTGCGGAGATTTGTCAATTGCAAGAACCGCTTCACCTCCGTCCGTTCCAGCAGGTCGGCCAATTCAGCTGCGCGCGAGCTGAAAATTTCTGCAGCCGCGTCGGGTGTCGTCGCCTTGATACGTGCGTAGATCTGGCCGCGCGAATACTTCTCCTTGCCTATCAACATCGAGGGCTCCTGCGTGTCGATCCGGTCGGCGACATCAAAGATCACCAAATTGCGGTGGGGCTTCCAAAAACGGCTGAGCTCCGACGGCGTCAAATGTTCGATGTCAAACTGGGGTTCGAACTGAGGCAGCACCGACACGGGGCCCTGCAACGCCTGCTCAATCACGGGTTGGACTGCAGCCCAAGTCGCTGCGTCTGCCACCACCACCACTTCGCCCGATGCGCCGACTTTGCTGGGAAGCATAGATCGGGCGTCACTCGTTTGGGGATCGCCAGCGCAGCTCGACAGCAGGCCAGCGCAGCTCGACAGCAATAGAATGAGCGCCATGGCTGGGGTAAGCTGCTTTTGAATTGGCATAAAACGGCGAAAAATCAGCGGGTAATCAGCGGGGGTCGGCGTGGATATAGAGTCGTTGGCCCACCTGGATGACGTCGCTACGCAGGCCGTTCCAGCTCCGCAAATTTCGTACCGAAACGCCGTGACGACCGGCGATTGTGCCCAAGACGTCACCCGATTTTACGCGGTAAACGACCATTGCTGGCTCGAAGCTGACTTCTGGTGTTTTGTACGGCTCGATTTCAAGCATCTCCGGGTAATTCGCAAGAAAGAGCGGGATGCTTTCAGCGGGCAATTGTACAGGCCAACCACCCTCAACGCTGCCCGGAACAATCTGCTTCCGGCACATCGGATTGTAACGCTCCACGATCTCCTCGCTCACGCCGAGCGCCTCAGCAATCTGGTCAAATCGCAGATCGCGCATGACCATCACCGTGTCCATCATTGGCCACGACGGCCAAGGGTTGCTCGGAACCAAGCCGCAATCCTGCGGATGCTCCATCACGTAATTCAGGGCGATAAATGATGGGATATATTTCTGGGTCTCGCGCGGCAAAAGGTGGCGAATCTCCCAAAACGTCTTGCCCCCAGAGCGGCGCATGGCCTTGTTGACGTTGCCCGGGCCTGCATTGTAAGCAGCCAGTGCCAAAAGCCAATCCCCATCGTACATCCGATTCAGCTTGCCCAAATACCGGCAGGCTGCATCGGTTGCGCGTTCCGGATCTCTCCGTTCGTCTACCCAGCTATTGATCAGCAGGTCCATGCCGCGGCCCGTGTTGAACATGAATTGCCACAGGCCCGTTGCGCCCGCCCGTGAACGGGCCACTGGGTTGAGTCCACTTTCTAGGATCGGCAAAAACTTCAGCTCAAGCGGCAAATTGTGCCGGTCGAGGGTTTGTTCGAAAAGGGGGAAGTAATGCGGCGTTCGGCCCAACATGCGGCCGAGAAAAACCGGGCGGTACTTCAGGAAGAACGCCACGCGATCCAGTACTTCTCGGTTTGGCTCCAGCGCCATGGGGCTCGCGCGATCAAGCGAAGCCAGCGCACGAAAGACGGCCGATGTATCCAGGTTGCGGCCGATGTCCTTGCTCGACGTTCCGGCATACCACAACAGCGAATCCGTGCTCAAGCAATGGTCCTCTGCGCACCATGCAAGCCACGCCGAATCCGGCGACCACGTTTCTACAACGGGAATCTGAAGTTGCTCGAGCAGGGTGTCGACGGGCAGCCCCGGAAAAGCTGGTACTGAAGGCGTGCCGGTAGCCGTAGCTGCAGGGGCAGTCGTCGCCACGGTCAACGTAACCGTCGAATCCTGGGCTTGCGCAACAGCAAGCGCCGCTACAAGCAAGATGAAAACACCAAAGCGCCTCACCGTTTGTCGTCGTCGCGATTGCTTTTATCGCTGTTGCGATCATCGCGGTCGTCGCGGCGGTCGCGGTCGTCGCGGCGATCTTCACGGCGATCGCTGTCGTCGGTCAGGTTACTCGACGCATCCTTGAATTCCTTCATCCCCTTTCCGAGCCCACGCATCAGCTCAGGAATTTTACGGCCACCAAAAAGCAGCAGTACCACAAAAACAATCAGCGCGATTTGCATTGGACCAATAGCTCCCATACCCTTCTATTTCTTGCGAAGTTCGGTCATTATGCCAATCAATCAACGCCCTCCAAAGCGACATTGTCAATCAGGCGAATGCCATCCACTTCAGCTGCGACCAGGACGCGAGCCGGCCGGGGGTTTTCGGGGTCGTAAGGCGCGAAGGTGTCGGACTCCACAACGGCAAAGTAGGCTGGGGCGATGAGGGGGTGGTCGGCGAGCTCGGCAAAGGCAATGTCGGCTGCCGCTAGGGGTTGCGGGGCGCGCGCAACCGCCTTGATTTTTGCTGAAAGCAACAAGGCGGCTTTGCGCGCCGCCTGTGACAAGCGTACGTTGCGCGAGCTCAACGCCAGGCCCTCTTCGCCTCGAACGGTGGGCACGGAAACGACTTCGACGCCCAAGTTTTCACGCCGGGCCAAGTCGGCAATGACGGCGAGCTGCTGAAAGTCCTTCTCGCCGAAGAGGGCCACGTCGGGCTCCACAAGCTCGAATAATCGACGAACAACTTGCACCACGCCATCAAAATGTCCCGGGCGATCCTGGCCCTCGAGCTCGGATGTCAGCCGCCCATAATTAACTTCTAGCGTCGAGAATTGGCCTACAAAACCGTCGGGGTAAACCTCCGCCAAGGAGGGGGCAAAAACACCCGTCGCACCCGCCTCCTGGGCCAGCTTACAGTCCGCCTCGAACTGCCGAGGATAACCATTTAAGTCCGCTGGATCATCAAATTGCGTCGGGTTTACGAATATGCTCACCCACACTTCCGAGGAGCGCTTACGCCCTTCGCGGATCAGGGCCTGGTGACCTGCATGCAGCGCCCCCATCGTGGGAACCAACACTACAGAACGGCCACCCGCATGGGCCGCGCGCACAGCAGACTGTACGGCCCGACCCGAGGTAAGCACAAGCAGATTCTTCAAAACCTTTGTGAACGCTGACGAATTCGAGGACATTTAGGGGTTAATTATAGGGGTAGTCTCGACAAAAATGCGTTAATTTTGTAGCAACAG
>CALACF010000493.1 GCA_937890245.1 uncultured Flavobacteriales bacterium | reverse complement strand
CTAGGCTCTCTCCTTGTAGCCTTTGTCTTTACTTCGTTTGCGAGCTCCTGTGGAGAGCAGACAGCACATGACAACAACATCGACGCCCCGACGGAACAGACGGAAGTTGAAGCGTCGCAAGGCGATTCAACAGGTCCCAATTCGGCAAGGAACGATCGAACGAACGAAGATAAATTGGGCTTAAGAACGTCTACAAATTCTTTAGAACAAGGCGAAACGACGCACGCTGCGGGGGCGCGAAGAGGGTACACGGCGGATGAGATCAAAGGGCCGTACAGCACGGTCAGCCCCTGGCGCTACATCGCAACCAGCCCCGAAATGCTCCGCTTTGCCAAGCTGGTTAGCGGCTCGGATTACGCGCGCAAAATTCACACCGGCGGCTACATCGTTCTGGCCCCTGAGAACGCCGCATTCGACAAAGACAAGGCGTGGAAGGCATTGCTCAAGCCTGATAGAAAATCGGATCTCAACGCCTTTGTCGAGCAGTACATCCTCGAAGGGCCGGCCACGGGAAAATTGCTCGAAGGGCGGCAAACGGATCTTGCGGGAAATGCGGTCGACATCGTAGATAAGGAGGGCGACTTGTTCCTGGGCGATGGGCATTTGGCCAGCCGCCAAGTTGCAACTGACGCCGGATTGGTCGTCCCATTGACGACCTTGATCGGCCCCATCAAACACTCAATCGTCGTGGCAAATGAAGACTGACATGAAGCGTATCGCTTGGCTGTTGTCGATTTTCTTGCTCGGTTTTGTCGTTTCAAACGCGTCGGCACAAGAGGCATTTGCATTTGCGCGTTGGGATACGGTGGCCGTGGCCATTGCGCCGGCCGACTCCGTTGGCCTTCCGGTTGCCTTGGCCAATCCCTGGACGGGCGGACTCACAGCACCCCAGTTTTCTTCTGCCGACTTGAATTTTGACGGGGTGAACGACCTGTTTGTGTTCGATCGTGGCGGCGACCGCGCACTTCCATTCTTGGCGGACCCCGACGCGACAGACAACGATGGCGCCCCCGTCTACCGCTATGCCCCAGCCCTTCGCGCATCATTCCCCGCCTCACTGCGCAACTGGGCCCTGCTCGCAGATGCAAACTGCGACGGCCGCGCCGACCTTTTCACCAACTTCCAAAGCGGCGTCCAACTTTGGTACGACACCGGCAGTGAATGGGGCGCAGGCGTCCAGCCGAGCTTCTCCGAGCCCGCCCTCAACGAGCGTGCCAACTGGGATTTCGGTACCCTGCCCATGGTCTGTCTATCGACCGACATTCCGGCCATCGTAGACTACGACGGGGACGGTGACCTCGACCTCATCACATGGACCGAAACTTCATCAACGCTCTATTGCTATGCGGGCCGCGGTGCCGAAGTGGGCACATCGGGCTGCGGCGACACCCTCGTTTGGGACGTCATCAACCGCTGCTACGGCATGCTCAACGAGGCGAGCGAAACGAACCAGCTCTTCATCGGCGACGAACACGAATGCAGTTTCAATGTCGCGAACCCCCGTGCATTGCACGCCGGCGGCACCACGGCTGCAACTGATCTCGACGGTGACGGCCACCTCGATCTATTGCTAGGCGACGTGTCATACAACAGCCTCATCGCAGCCTATATGCTTGAAGCCGTCGACGGCCAGGACAGCACCGCAAGTCAATCCGCAGCCTTTCCGGCCGACCTCAGCGACGCCCCCACCGTTGACGTGCAACGCTTCCCGGCCGCCTTTCCACTGGACGTGGACCACGACGGGGACCGCGACATCTTGGTCTGTCCCAACGCTGAATTTGAAGTTGACGGCGTCAATGGCGCAAGCTGGTTCCGCAACGAGGGCAGTGACGCGTCTCCGGATTGGGCTTTGGTGCGCAAAGATTTCCTGCATCACAGCATGATCGATGTCGGCCGCGGGGCCTACCCCGCTTTCACCGATTTCAACGCCGACGGGCTGCTCGACATCGTCGTGGCAAACAAGGAGCGCTATTACGGCCCAGGCAACACGCCCGCCTCCCTCCACCGATTTGAAAATGTGGGATCTGCCGAGGCGCCTGCTTTTCTCAGGATTGACACCAATTGGCTCGACTTGAGCACCTTCGGCATCGAAAGTGCCATCCCCTGCTTCGGCGACCTCGACGGCGATGGCGACGATGACCTGCTGATCGGCGACGAACTCGGCAAAGTCTACCTCTTTGACAACACGGCCCTCCCCGGATTCCCCGCTGCATACCAACTCGTTGAGGCGCCCATTGAAGACAGCGATGGCGTCAGTATGGATGTGGGCCAATTCGCATCGCCTTCCCTCATCGACCTCGATGGGGACGGTGACCTCGATTTGGTCGTGGGCGAGAAGAATGGCAACCTCAACGCATATGAAAACACCGGCAGTCCTGTGGCCTACAACTTTACTTTGCTGACAGATGCGCTCGGAGATGTACACGCAGACAACGTCTTGGGCATCAATGGCTTCGCCACCATTTGCTGGCATCAAACGGACACGGCGCGCTGGCTGCTGCTCGGCAATGAGCTCGGCCGCATACAGCGCTTCGAAATGCCGGATGTCCTTGAATTCGGTGCTGCAGACCCCGAAACCGCTTGGCCCGAATCCCACGATGACTGGGGTGCTTTGCGCGAAGGTGGATTCGCTGCGCCAGCGGTGGCCGACCTCGACAACGATGGCGTGCACGATCTGCTCGTCGGTTTTCGCGCGGGTGGCCTGGTGCTGTGGCGCGGCGGAGACTTTTCGACGGGGCTGGCTGAATTGGCCTGGCCGCCAGACGGGCAAGACAACTTTGGGGGCTGGATTCCTGCCCCCAATCCTGTACGGGCCGGCGCCCAACTCACCTTGCGCTGGTCTTCCAACGCAAGACCAGCACCCGCCGATTTTCAGCGCATTCGCTGGGTCGATATCGCCGGCCGGGTCGTGCGTGCGAACGCCGCAACGCAAAACGCGAACGCCGCAACGCAAAACGCGAACGCCGCAGCCCCCGAACAAACGGGCACTGCGGCGTTGCAATTGATCGTACCCAACTTATCGCCCGGATTGTACGCCCTTCAAGTGGGCGCGCAGACCTTGCGAATCTGGATCCACTAGACTTTTAGGCCTTCATCTTATCGAGCGAAGCGGCTACTTCGCGCACTGCATCAGCAGATGCAGTGAGCAATGCCATCTCGGCCTCGTTCAAGTCGAGCTCGATGATCTGCTCGATGCCCTTGGCGCCCAACTTAGCGGGGACACCGAGGAAAAGGTCTTTCTGTCCGTATTGGCCTGTAAGCAAAGCACAAACCGGGAAGATGCGCTTCTGGTCCTTGACGATGGCCTCGACCATTTGGGCTGCAGCAGCACCCGGGGCATACCATGCAGACGTTCCGAGAAGCTTGACGATCTCGCCGCCGCCCTTCTTGGTGCGCGCAACAATCGCGTCCAATGTATCGCTGTCAATCAGTTCAGTTACAGGGATGCCCGCAACGGTCGTGTAACGTGGAAGCGGCACCATCGTGTCGCCGTGTCCACCCATCAACACCGCTTGGATGTCCTTCGGGCTCACATTCAAAGCTTCGGCCAAGAACGCGCGGTAGCGGGCCGTGTCCAAAACACCGGCCATGCCCATCACGCGGTGGCTCTCGATGCCAGCAGTGCGGAAGGCCTGATACGTCATCACGTCGAGTGGATTCGATACGATTACCAAAATGGCCTCAGGGCTGTGCGGCATGATCTGCTCGGTCACGGTCTTGACGATGCCGGCGTTGATCGCAATCAAATCGTCGCGGGACATGCCTGGTTTGCGGGGCAATCCACTGGTAATCACCACCACGTCCGAACCCGCGGTTTTCGTGTAGTCGTTCGTAGAACCGACGGTGCGCGTGTCGTACTGGTTCACAGGAGCGGTCTCCCAAATATCCAAGGCCTTGCCCTCGGCAAACCCTTCCTTGATGTCGAGCAATACGACTTCGTTGCAAATTTCGCGGGTGGCCAAAACGTCTGCGCAGGTAGCGCCAACATTGCCAGCACCTACGACGGTGACTTTGGTGCGGTTGATCATGGGGATCGTTTTTCGTGTTTTAACGGAGTGCAAAACTACGGCGCATTTCGTGGGCATATGTGACCTGCGTTCGCCAATTTGCATCCATGTCCGCAGCACCCATCCGAGCCCCCTGGATTTTCGCATTCGCGCTATCTGCCTTGCTCTCAACACCTGCCTCCTCTTTATGCCAACCTGCAACGCCCTCAAGCGAGCTGACCGTTCCCTCCGGAACACCCGGAACTGACTTCAACCTTTTGGACGGCGCGGGTCGAAAAGACGGGCGCTGGCTTCGCGTTTACGAAGACGGCAGCATTTACTACTCCGGCAGTTTCGACGCCGGACGGCCCATCGGCCACTTCACCTTCTTCCACGAAGGCGGCGGCGTGCACAGCGAAGTCGTCCACGGCGAGGCGGACGTTGATGGCCACTGGACTTCGGAGGTGGTGAGTTACCGAAAGGACGGCAGCCTGGCAGGGCGCGGGGACTACAGCATGTGGATGGGCGGCAACGGAAAGCCGGCCCAAGAGAAGCACGGCCTGTGGCGCTCTTATGACACGAGTGGCCGCGTTCGCCGCCTAGAGAACTTTGCCCAGGGCGAGCTTCACGGCGCGTTTAAGACCTTTTTTGCTGACGGAACAGCGCTGGAGATTGGCCTGTATAAGGAGGGGAAACGGGACGGAAATTGGACGCGAAATGCAGCGAGTGGCCGCAAAGAATCTGAGCAAAATTGGGCTTCTGGCGTGCCAGAGGGCGGTTTTATTCTCTACCACGCGAGCGGAAAAGTCATGACGCAGGGGCATTTTCGTGGCGGGCTCGAGGCCGGAGCATGGAAGCTGTTTCTCGACGATGGCCGCGTGCATTCAACCGTGTTTTATGAGCGCGGCAGGATCGACCGAGAAGTGCCGGAAAACGGACTGTTCCAGTCCACGTACCCCAGCGATCGCCCCTCAAAAAGTGAGCATTACGAGGCCGGCTTGTTGCACGGTGAATTCGTACGTTGGTATGACAATGGCGAGTGGAGCGCGGGGGCAGCTGAAGTTGGCGGGGGCGAGTTTGGCGGCGCGGGTGGAGACATGAAGCGCTTTCTCGAAGGCCAGAAAATGGCGGAAAAAGGCCAATACCAGCGCGGCTTCAAGCACGGGAACTGGAACCATTACAGGGAGGACGGAATGATCGATCGCATTGAGCGCTGGGATATGGGAACATTGATTGAGGAATGATGCGAAAGGAGGTGTTTGTGTTCGCGCTTGTGATCTGCGCAGTTTCGGGGTCCAATGCATTTGGTGCGTTGCAGGCGCAGGTGGCGCCCGGCCGGTTTTGGGTTGGCTTTGAGGACAAGGTGGGCAGTGGATTTAGTTTGGACGCGCCGACGGCGTTTTTAAGCGACCGGGCATTGGATCGACGCAGTAGGGCTGGAATCGCAGTGGACAGTCTGGACTTACCGGTGGCGGCTTTTCACTTGGACGAGGTCCTGGCGGTCGACCCCAGTATCTCGCTGGTGCACGTGAGCCGGTGGTTCAACGGTGGTGTGTTTTGGTTGAGCGACAGCGCGTCGACGGACTCTTTGCTCGGGGTGATCGGCGATTTGACGGTGGTGGCCGAAGTGCGACGCGAAGCTGTGATCGCAGGTGAGAAGATGCCGGAAGAAGGTCGGGCTTTTGTAGGATTGGGGGACGAAAACTCGAGCGGATCGGCCCCGGTTTACGGAGCGTCCAGGGGTCAAATCGAGATGATCAACCTGCATTTTCTTCACGGCCTGGGCTACTTGGGCGCTGGCAAGCGGATCGCCGTGCTCGACGCCGGATACGACAATACGGACGAGCTCGCGCCCTTTGACGCGGGCTTTGATGCCGGACGCATTGAGCCGGCCTTGGACGTGGTGGCCGGAGCTTCTGGCGGTTGGCAGTACGCGCACCACGGCCACGGCACGATGGTATTGTCCACGATGACCGCCGACAGCCGTGCCTGGGCGGTCAGCGATCGACGCTCCCGGTCGAGCCTGCCGGCCTCCGCCGCGCGATCGGCGAGAGCGGCGAACACCGGCGCGGCCGGAGCCCCCGTCGCCCCCCCGAGCGTCATC
>CALACF010000492.1 GCA_937890245.1 uncultured Flavobacteriales bacterium | reverse complement strand
AGGAACCAGGTGCCGCCAGATGACGAGTACCTGCCGGTTATCGTCAAGTTTTTCGAGGAAAACCCAGAGTGGCGTGTCAGCGGCCACGGCGTGAAGAATTTCGACGGCCAGGTCGACGGAGACCTCGTAACCGCCCGGCTGAAGGAGATTACCGACCAGTGAGCGCACTGGCCCTCAGGCTGGTTGGAGAGAGCGGGGTGCGCAGGTTGGCCAGCAAGGGGCTCCTCGATTGCGAGGTTAATCGCTGTATCGCGGACTTTTTCAAGGATCGGGGGTTGGAGTATGAGATAACCAGTCGCCGCCGCATGCCATCCTCCGCCAATCGGTCTTTTCACATCCGCGTCGCCGGGCCTAACGCAAACATCTACATGAGAGAGGAGGGCCTTGGCCTTGCGTTGAGGCTGCGGATGCTCTCGTCAGTGGAGTGGGCTTCTGTTGCGGCGGTGGGCCTGGACCCTAATCAAGGTCCAGGACCCTATGTCAGGCCAGGTGCGGAATTTATTGTCGACTACACTCTGAGGTAAATGTCGCGAATCGATAGCGCCTGATCCAGTTCGTGCAGTTACGCGTGGGCGGGTTGCCGCCAAGCCCGGTTGACAACCATCTCGCAAAACTCGGCCTCCTCGATCAGGGGAGGCCGAGTTTTTGTATACAATATTTTATTGGTTCTGCTACGGTATGCCCGATCAGCAGACAACTCCAACTTCCGTATCCTCGGCCATCGACGCCCCCAGGGACATCCTGATCAAATCTTACCAGTCCCCCGGCGACATCGTGATGATGATGTACGCCATCAAGGCCATCGCCACGCAGCACCCAGGCAAGTTCAGGATCGGCGTAGCCACTTCGGGCGACCCCATGTTCGAGGGCTGCACATGGATTGACCGTGAGATCACAGAGGAAACGCCCGGTGTCCAGGTTGTCACGGGCACCTACAACACGATCCACAAGAGCAACGAGTATCCCTACCACTTTGTGACGGGCTACGTGATCGACATCGCTGAGCAGCTTGGGATTAAGCTCACGCCCCCGCAGTGGCACGGAGTCATCCAGATCCGGGATGAGGAGAAGGCGTGGTTTTCGGCGCCCAGGGAGATCACCGGTGGCGACTACCCCTACTGGGTCATCGACGCTGGCCATAAATCGGACTTCACGGCCAAGGCGTGGGACTTCCGGCGCTACCAGGCTGTCGTTGACTCCTGCCCCGACATCCTGTTCGTGCAAATCGGCCTGATACACGAGGATCACAACCATCCCAACTTGGTTGGCGCCAACCTGATTGACCTTCGCGGAAAAACCGACCAGAGGAAGCTGGTTCGGCTGGTCTACAACTCGTTCGGCGTCCTCACGCCGGTGTCCTACCCTATGGTGTTGTCTTTCGCCGTTCCCGCCCACCCTCGCTTCGGGCGCAAGTCACGTGGTTGTGTGGTTGTCGCTGGCGGGCGGGAGCCTAATCACTGGCAGCAGCCTCCAAACGCTCAGTTCCTCCACACCTGCGGTCAGCTCGATTGCTGCGACATGGGTGGCTGCTGGAAGTCACGCGTAGTCCCACTCGGCGGTAGCTATGCGGACGAGAAGGACAATTCACTGTGCAGCAAGCCGGTCAAGCTTGAGACGGGCCAGGACGTGGCCACATGCATGCAAATGATCACCGTTGACGAAGTCGTTGGCGCAATTCGAAAATACCAGGACAACTTAGCCTATGAACATAAATGGGGTTCCACACCACCACGACAAGTACGGGTTCCTGAAGCAGTCTGACACGCTTCCGTTTGACTACTCGGCCGAGTACAAGGCCAGGCAGGGGACAACCGTCGCCATGGCGTATCTGCGCATGGCTGTGACGGCCCAGGTCACGGGTATTTGCCCGGCCGATGAGCCGAAAGTCCTCGAAGTGGGTCCTGGGTCCGGCGTCATGCTCAACGAGTTGGCGAAGGTCTACGGGGTGCCCTCGCCATCAGCGGCTGATAACGCCACGTGTAACGTGTTCGGGCACGACATCGGGGAGCTTGCTGATGACGTCTCAAAGGGTTTGATGCTTTCAGATGACGCCATAAAGGGTCAGAGCTGGGACATCCTGTTTGCCTGCGACGTGATCGAGCACTTCCCGGATATAGACCACCTATGGGATTTCGACTTCGCGTATGCCTACCTGTCGTTCCCCTGTCCGCCCGACAGGTTCACCGTATTTCCGCCCGAAAAAACGCCGTGGCACCACTTCAAGCCCAATGAGCACATCTACTACCTGGAGCGGCGCCGCGTGCTGACCTGGATCGCCGAGAACGGCTACGAGGCAGTCTACTGGGGCAACCCTGAGGACCTCATCCGACGTCCGAAGAGGCATCTTTCCCGCGCCCACAACATCAGCTCGGTTATCATCAAGAAAAAATGACTTACTGCCGACCCTACGAAGACAAGGTCCTCCTGGTCGACCGTATCAAGCAGACTGGCGCCAAGAGCGTGGTGCTGGTGTTTTTCCACGGAGTGGGCGACATCGTCATGCTTTGGGGTCCGATGCAAAGCCTCAGGAAGCAGTTTCCTGGGACCACGTTCCGCATCGGGCTGCCCAAGAGCATGACCTACGAGACGGTGTTCAAGCCAGACGACATCGTGCTCCTGGACGGCAACATGCCGGGGGATGACCCTCTACTGGACACCTTCGATATTGTCGTCGACCTCCAGTTCCCCATGTCGGAGCACGATCCCTCCATCACCAAGGCAGAATACAGCTGCAAGCTGGAGCTGGGTTGTGAACCCACCTACACATACCCGATGCGCCAGGACCTGGTGCAACCGCCAAACAGGCTCTGTGGCGTCCACTTCAGCTGTACGTGCCTGCCCGGAGCTGCCGGAGTTGAGAGAGACGTGGCCGAGAGGATCTGGAATGACATCCTCGCGGCCGGATGGATTCCCATCGAGACCCATTTCCAGCACACGTTTCACAACCCTGAGAACGCCCGGTTTGACTTCGTGGACGCATCGGTGCGGAGGGTCAAGCCGTCGCTGGACACGCTCCTGGGACTGATCCGGCAGTGCGGCGCCTTCATCGGTGTTTCCTCAGGCAACTACCACCTGGCCTGCACGCAGTTGCCTGCCAACCGGGTGATGTACGTCGAGCGCGATTTCAAGGTGGGGTGCTACAACCGTGATTTTACCTCCAGGATAAGGCACGATGCCTACGCTGGAGAAGTGTACCAATGGCTAAATACGCTCTCATAATCGATTCAAACAGGCGGTACACGCCTGGCCTGAATGCCCTCCTGAACAGCCTTGATCGTATCGGGAACGAGCATGACGTGTGGGTTTGCTCTTACCGACTTCCCACAGGCTACAAAGAGGCGATAGACGCCGCAGGTTTCACCTACCGGGTGGAGTGGCGTGAGGCGCCAGACCAGCTCATTCTCAAGTGGGGTGAGGGTGACGTAATGATGCGCTACCGCTACTCCATGCCCTCCAAAATGTGCCGGTATGGTTGCAGCCCCCGCCGTGATCGGGACGAAATGGTATGCGAGTACGATGCGGTCTGCGTCCTGGACGCAGATATGTGGGTCGAGGAGGATCTGACACCCTGGTTGGATATCGCGGCCCAGACGGACTACGTGTTCGGTTGTGGCCATGAGCAGCATAGGAAGTATGATGACCCGAACCACTCATACCCGAACGGCCAGGGGTGGATCATCGAGACGGACCACATGTGGTTCAACGACCTTTGCTCCGTGCCCCTGATCGCCGGGAAGAGGTGGTACCCGTCGCTGCTCAAGTCCTGGGAGATGTACGCGCAGGATCAGTCCACGCGTATCCGGTCGAACGACATGGACGCACTCAATATCGCGCTGATCTCGGACGGAGCCCACCCCTCCATGATGCCGCTCCCGCAGCAGCTTTGGACCGGCCTGCACGAATGCATGCTCAAGGCCCACACGCGGGCGAGGATGCACGAGGGTCGCGTCTGCACAGAGGACGGGCAGAGGATCAAGCTGGTCCACGGCCAGTACTGGAATCTCACCTGGCGCGGGGATCAGGTCGGCAACCAGTCCCGGATGATCGACCGCGAGTTCAACGGGTCAGCGTCCTACCACAGCCGGTCTGAGGCGTCCATGCAGTTCCTGGTGGACAGGTTCATGCACCACTCGGTGCGCCACAAGGTTAACATTGAGGACTTCATGGAACAAATCCAACCCGGCATAAAGAGCATCCTTGAAAGCGTGTGATGGAAAGAACAAATTCTGACAACCTCGGCTACTTCGGCACCTACCCGGCGCCCATGTGGGAGGGGATGATGGCCAAGCATCCCGGTGACAAGCTCAACGCCACCACGCCCTACTACGGCCCGCTCCTCTACTGGTTGTGCTGGTGCGCGCAGGGCGGGAACGTGCTTGAGCTGGGCGTTTCCTTCGGGTGGACGGGCGGTTTCCTGGCGAATGCGGTGAAGGACATCAACACGAGGCACGGCACGGCCAACAAGTACGTCGGGGTCGACATCATCGACCTGGCCGACGTGGAGGCGAAGTTTAAGGCGCAGGACCTGCCTGCCACGCTGATCACCTCGGACTCGATAGAGTGGCTTGAGTCCCAGACCCTGTTGGCTCCTGGATCGGTCAACGTCGCATTCGTTGACGATCTCCACAACACGGACCACATCGTGCGTGAGGTCGAGCTGGTCTACCCGCTTCTACAGGGAGGCGGGAACGGCTACATGATCCACCACGACACCTACGACCTGTCTGAGATGGGAGACAAGGCGGTGCGCGAAGATCCTCGCTACGAGTGGGAGGTCGTGCGGTTTTTCCCCAACTACGGACTCACGCTGTATCGAAAAATGGAGGGCTACGACCACAACAAGGTTTACCGGCCTGAAGGAGACCAGGAACCCTACGAGAAAGGAAAAGGATGAGCGGAAGTCAATACACCTTCGTCAAGAAAATGTTCGGTGATAGGTGGGGCAGCGATCCCATCGTCGGCATCGAGATCGGAACGGCCACCGGCGAGCTGACCAAGGCCATGCTGGAGGGATGTCCGAGACTCGTGCTCCACTCTATTGACCCGTGGAGGCACAAGGAAGGGGCTGACTTCGAGGCGGGCCGCGACCAGCCCTACCACGACTGCAACCTGCGCCAGGCTATCGACAAGTTGCAGGGGTACATGCGAGCAGGACGCTGCCACCTCTACGCAATGGGGAGCATGGAAGCCAAGTTCAAAGTCCCGCATGAAGTTGATTTTGTGTGGATAGACGGCGACCACTCGGACGAGGGAATCACCCAGGATCTGGACACGTTCGAGTCCGTGGTGAAGCCAGGCGGGATATTCGGCGGCCACGACTTCGGGCTGGTCGAGGGATTAACAGCCATCATCCGTCAGCGCTATGGAGGTCCGTTGCTACACCTGGGAGATGACTTCACGTGGTGGATTGACGTGCCAGCCTAGTCCTCGTCATGGCGGTTGCGCCATGTGCTGTATTTGTTCAGCTCCATCGCAACTGCTATGTCCCAGATAGTCCCGAAGACAAAGTTTGCGAAATGGAAGAATAAAAAGATTCCGATTAGGATTTCCATGAGTCAGTAATGTATACGTTTTCTGGTTCGTGTCAATAAAAAGGGGGCCTGACGAATCAGGCCCCCTTTTGAGTGCCAAAGGGTCTACCCCTGGACGGAGACTTCAGCGTCGGCCGCGTCACCTTCGATGACCGTCGACGCCGCCTCGATCTCCAGGCCGACGTGCGTATCCAGGATGCCATGAAGGACCTGGGTGCGGCGAGGGAGGCCCGCCAGGGCGAAGTTGGATTCGCTGCCTTTCATGACCTCGGTAAAGCCATTGAACAGGCTCCAAGCCGTGCGCGGCTCGAACTCCTCGTGCCGGGGCGTATCCCACTCCGCCAGGACCTTCGGAATCAACGTGCAACCAATCGCCTTGTTGCGCATGGCCTGGACCACAAGGTCATTGACCTCGCCGCTGGTCAGGGAGCGGTCCTTGTAGGCGTCGAAGCGCTGCTGCTGGGTGTGCCACCTGCTTGACAGTTCGCCGATGGCGCGAGTCGTGAGGCCGGGGAGGTCCCGCTCAATGTGGCGCGAGTGTTTGCGCATGATGGTGATCTCGCCGGAGAAGGAGAGATTGTCACAAACGAATACCTGCGCTCCCACGGCGATGCCAGCGCTGAACGCCTTGTCGTGGGAGTTGCGAAGGCCGATGATCCAGGCGTGGTCGTCGTTGGTGTGGCCGTTGGCGACTTCGAGCAGGCCGAAGTAGCGCTGACCCTCATGGGAGAGGGCGTGGGCCGCATTGACGATGCGGAGGTTCTTCTCGACGAGAGAAGTCTCAACCCGGCTGATCAATCGGTCGTGCGGGATCGGGTGCCAGGTGTCGGTCGGTTCCGGGGTGGCTGCGGCAATAACGTTGTCTCGGTCGGTTTTGTGCGCTCCGCAGTGGAGCATGAGGTTGGTCGGCATGATGATTTGTTTTGGTCTACTGGTTTCTTGTCTGTTCGAGAAGAATGTAGACGTTTCCCACTTGGCCGTCAACATAAGTTTATGTTTATTTGAAATAAACTTTATTACGTGGGCCAGGCCGTAGTCAGAAATCTGTATTTGCACTCCAAAACACGTAAATTTCGACATTCTCAGTCCAAATTTGTTACGGGGTAGTTAGTGTGTGAAAGCATCCCAGGTAATCGACCGGAT
>CALACF010000491.1 GCA_937890245.1 uncultured Flavobacteriales bacterium | reverse complement strand
TTGATCTCAGAACCTGGACTCGCTGAACTGGTACTGGCAGGAGCATGTGCAATTTGCGCGATGATTCTTCCGGGCATTTCCGGATCGTTCATCCTTGTGATTCTCGGCGCGTACGCCGTGGTAATCAAAGCCGTGGCTGAACTTGACTTCTTGCGTTTGGGCGCAGTCGGCATAGGTTGCGCACTCGGCTTGCTCCTCTTTTCGCGCGCGCTCGACGGCCTGTTCCGCAAATATCGAGAAATGGCTGTGGCCCTGTTGAGCGGGTTTTTACTCGGCTCGCTGCGCAAACTCTGGCCCTGGCAAGATGGCCCCATCGATGACCAATGGCTGGCAGCGACCGGATGCGCATTGATAGGGGCGGCCGTATTGTGGATTTTGACGGCCTTAAGTCGCCGGTGATGGCTGGCGAGAAGTTTCGCTTTGGGCTGATTGGCCACCCCGTATCGCATTCGTTTTCTGCCGATTACTTCCGAGGAAAGTTTGAAAACCTCGGTCTCGCTAGCTGCTCATACAGACTGCACGACCTCCCCTTGATTGGCGATTTTTCCGCCCTGGTTGATTCTCGCACCAATTGGGCCGGCTTCAACGTGACCCTTCCGTACAAGCAAAGCATCATGCCATTGCTTGATGAAATCTCCCCAGAAGCCCAGGAGATTGGAGCTGTGAATGTGCTGGTGCGATGCGGCACGAGCGGAGCCAAGTGGTGCGGGCACAACACCGACGCGGTCGGATTTCAAAAGAGCATCGCGCCCTTTCTGGAGGGGCGCCACGAAAGAGCGCTCGTCCTCGGCACCGGCGGCAGCTCCAAAGCAGTGGTTTTTGCCTTGGATAAATTGGGCATCACTACGTTGAAAGTCAGCCGTGAAGCAGGACGCGGTGACTGCACCTACAGCGACTTGACGGCAGAGGGCTTGGCCCATTTCCCACTCATCGTCAACTGCACTCCAGTTGGGATGCACCCAAACGAAGAGGCGGTTGTCGACCTGCCACTCGACGGCATTGGCGAAGGACATTTGTTGGTTGACCTCGTGTACAACCCTACGGAAACAAAGTTGATGGCGGAGGCAAGGCGCCGCGGTGCCACCGTGGTTGGCGGTTTGTCTATGCTGCATTTACAGGCAGACGCGGCTTGGGAGCTGTGGAGCAAAAGTCTGAACTTGCCGCGATGACCGCGCGCCGAAAAATCCACGACGAAAAACCCAAAACGAAAGCACCAGATATGAGCGACAGCACCCTCTCCCCCACTGAGCATTCCGGGCCTTATAGTGCGTTAGAAAAGATGACGCCGCGAGAAATTGTGGCGGCCATGAATCAGTTGGACCGCAGCGTGGCGGATGCTGTGGGGCAGGCAGGCGAGGCGCTGGCGGCATTGGTTGAAATCTGCACGCAAAAGGTCGCCTCGGGTGGGCGCGTCTTTTACTTGGGTGCAGGGACCAGTGGGCGCTTGGGCGTTGTCGATGCCAGCGAAATCCCCCCGACTTTTGGCGTTGAGGATGTATTCATCGGGCTGATTGCTGGCGGTGACAGCGCTATTCGTCAGGCGGTTGAAGGCGCGGAAGATGATGCACAGGGCGGAATTCAGGATTTGGAGGCGGCCGGAGCTGGGCCGGGTGATGTCGTGGTGGGCATCGCCGCAAGCGGCAGAACGCCGTACGTTTTGGGCGCTGTGAATTGGGCCCGAGCGAAGGGCTGGGCAACAGGCTGCATCACCTGCCATCCGCAAGGCGCTTTGGCTGCTGCCGCCCAATGGCCGGTGGTGGTGGATACAGGGGCGGAATTTCTCACGGGCAGCACACGACTCAAAGCGGGCACCGCGCAAAAGCTCGTGTTGAATACCTTGAGTACAGGCGTGATGATCGGTTGCGGCCACGTGAAGGGCAACAAGATGGTCGACATGAAATTGGCCAACATCAAACTTTTAGAGCGCGCCGCCAGGATGGTGATTGAGTCGACAGGCTGCACTGAGGCACAGGCGCGGGCCGCATTGGAAGCGCACGGGTCAGTTCGGACAGCCATCTCGAACTTGAATTTTAGCTGATAACTACAGCATGCATCAAATCGAACCCTTCTATGGATGGCGCGACCACTACGTCGCGAGCGAGGATCAGCGGTCACCGTTTTACGATCGGCATTACAGCGAGACGCATTTTACGGATCAGATTTACGATCACTTGATCCATCCACAGTGGGACAACATCGGATCTACCACCTTGTTCGTCAAGATACTGGAGGCAGATTATGACGAGGGATATGCGGTCCTTGAGCTGATGGGCGAATGGAATGACGCGCTCTTCAACGACATCATGATTTTGAAGCGGCAAGTCATTGAGCCTTTGATGGCTGAAGGAATTAAGCGCTTCATTTTAATCGGCGAAAACGTGCTGAACTTCCACAATTCAGATGACTGCTATTATGAGGAGTGGTTCGACGAGGTATGCGACGAAGATGGGTGGATCGCCCTCGTGAATTTCCGCCAGCACGTCATCGAGGAGTTCGCTGAGATCGACCTGGATGCCTTTTTCGTGTTGGGCGGGGGATTGCAGGAGCTCGCGTGGCGAACATTTTCACCTGAACAATTGTTCGCGCGCATCGACGACAATGTCACGCGAAGGTTAATTTCGCACGGATGAATAGAATGGTTAGGGCAGCGATGATGGTTGCTGTGTTGGGCTGGGCTTCGTGCGGGGGAGCCGGGACTGCAGGCGATGCGGATGATGGGGGCAGTGAAAATACTGAGACGATGGAAGTTGTGAATGCCAATCCTTGGCGGCATGTCAATGGGTACGTTGCGGAGCGGATTGCCGAGTTCGACCAAATTGGCGCGGAGCGCAGGGTCGAACTGGAGGCGATCGCGGCATATGTGGGGGAGCGTCATGCCCATGGGCTGCTGGCGCGTTTGACGTTTGTGTGTACTCACAATTCGCGCCGGAGCCAGTTGGCGCAGGTGTGGAGTGAGGCAGCGGTTCATTATTACGGCGTGGATAGTGTGCTCATCTTCAGCGGAGGCACCGAGAGGACCTCTTTTAATCAGCGGGCCATTGGAGTATTGAGAAGGGCCGGCATGGAGATTCGTCCTGCGCGAGTGAGCGATAATCCGAGATATCGCATCCAGTTTGCTGGAGATGCCGAGCCGATGATTTCCTGGTCAAAGTTGATTGACGACCCGAAAAATCCGGAGGTGAGCTTTGC
>CALACF010000490.1 GCA_937890245.1 uncultured Flavobacteriales bacterium | reverse complement strand
ATCGTTAGGCTTGCCTGTCCACAATCCTCGTAAATCGTATTGGTATTTGGCCCGCCGATATCTGTCCCCAAATCAATTTGCGCCATAGCGTTGGATTCGAAACTCCCCTGCTCAATCACAACCACCGATTCCAAAGCGGTATCGCTACCGTCTGCTATGGCGAGCTTGATGTGATAGGTTTCTCCGCATTGAACGGCGTGTTCTGCGGTGAATGAAGCCGTGTACCCATTGATGCAAATACCTTGCTGTGGTTGGTTGTTGATGTAATACTCTGAATTCAACATCGAATTCACTGAAGAAACGGTAATCGGTAGAGCAGGATCTGTATTCGGAACAACGGCAATGTTCACAGCTCCATTGGGAAATCCCGGCGGACTAGCGTACGTACCAGTGATTCCAGGACCACTCAAGAAAAATGCAAAAACATCATTGTACTGGGAGTTGATATAAGTTTCATATTCATCGGATCCAAAAGCGTAATTGAAACGAATCGAATCCCCTGCAGCCGTAAAATCAAATTCCAATATGCTCACATCGTTGACCGATGAAACCGAAAACGACTGGCCAATCAGCGGTGGGACAGAATTGGCAACTGCCAATAAATCGGGGTCACTAAACTCTGAACCTAGGCAGCCAGTGCATAGCACAAAACCACTCGGGCACCCCAAATTTTCGGCCGCATCCGAACTCATCACAAGCCCCGTCGCTATCGAGAAGGAACCTTCTAATCCGGTCAAAATCCCGAGTTGCTCGGACCCTCCCGAATATGTGATGTTCGACGCTTGAACTCCAGTTCCAAGTAACACATCGTTCACATACTGCTCCAACGTAAAGCCCGATTCCACTTGCACCTGAGCGGCAAGCGAAAATTGGAAGAATCCAAAGAGTATCAAGAGGAGGCAACGCATTGTGTGATTTTTCATTTCTTCAATCTATTGGGGATCATTCTTGCGGCGACCGTTTGGGGTGCGAATCGTCAATTTCGCTTGAGCACCGGCGCGGTCAGTAAGACCTCATCGCCTTTGAATATTTTGCACGTGTACATTCCCGGCGCTAGGCCTGATACGTCCCATGTGCCATTCAATGCGCCTTTGGCCTGCCAACCCATGGGTTGCTGAGCCACCACTTTGCCCATGGCATCGGTCAACTCGCAGAAGACGTGCCCCGGTGTTTCGAGCGTCGCACTCACTTGCAATGTTTCGGAGAACGGGTTCGGGAAGACCGAAGCCATTTCCTTGGCCGCTCCAAATGTCAAATTCATGTACTTCACGTCCATCTGACCTGAGTAGGTCATTGTCTGGTCCGCTCGCTGGCCGTGGTGTTCGAAATGCAACGGTTCGCCCACTTGCAATCCCTCAATGCCGTCCGTGGCCGGATCGTCGCCGAAGAGTGCTTTGGTCATGAGGTAGCCGCCTTCGAGGACGGACAGGTTTGCGACCACACTTTCGTCCGACCGGCGAACTTGTACTTGCGTGCCCGCGGCATGCGTCAAGTCTGACGTGCCGTTGAC
>CALACF010000489.1 GCA_937890245.1 uncultured Flavobacteriales bacterium | reverse complement strand
ATGCGGTCTCGCCAGATGCCACGGACACCATTCCGCTGATTTCCATTCCTGCGTGGGATTTCCATTGGCAGGGTTTTTTCACCTTCCCTCACATCGTCAAAATCCCGGCGGGCTACACGCTGCATTCTTACGGCAGCTATGACAACACATCGGCCAACGACGAAAATCCCAACGACCCCCCGGCCCTGGTGATGTACGGTGAAGGAACGGGTGACGAGATGTACTTTGTATTTTTCGACATCATGCCGTATCAAGAAGGCGATGAATTGATCTCGATGGAATTCAATGCGGTCACAGAGATGCCGGGCACTTCCGCTTCGGATCCCTTGTTTACATTGTATCCCAATCCCACTTCTTCCCAGCTCACCATCGATATCGACCCTGCCTTGCTCGGCACGCCTTGGACGCTCTCAGATATGACGGGTCGGGCCGTATGCGGTGGCCGCTTCTCCGAACTGCGTTCCAGCTTGAAGCTGGGGTCGCTGCCTGCAGGGATTTATACGCTCCACACTTCGTCGAGCGCCCAGCGGCTCGTTGTTGAATAATGACGCCAAGCAGCCCGGCAGCCTGTCGTGCTGTATTGCAGGGCATCGACTTCTCTCAGTGCAAGTACGTTGTGGAGCTCGGCCCAGGAACGGGCTGTTTTACAGAACAGCTATACGCCCAGCTGCCCAGCGACGCCCAAGTACTGATTGTCGAGGTTGAGCCGAGCTATATAGCGCATCTGCAAGAGCAATTCGGCGACCGCTTTGAAATCGTACAGGGCAGCGCCCATCTCCTGGACGACCTGGTCGCAGAACGCGGTTGGCCCCACATTGATTTGATATTGTCCGGCCTCCCCTTTTCGCTCCCTCAATCGGTCAAGGTGCCGCTCTTCGAAACGCTCCGCCAGCGCATCTCCGCAGGAACGGACCTTCGCTTCTTCACGTACATGCCTCCAGTCATGAAGCGGTACTACCGCGGCTTCCCGCTCCGCATGGTCCGCCGCGTGCTGGCCAACCTGCCCCCCATGTGGATCTACAGTGCGGGCGGACGGTAGCACTTCAGCGAAAATGTACGTAAAAACCGTTCAGTGGTTGATTATTTCACTTGGTCTCCAACGACTGGTATTTGGACGAATTATACAAAATCTATATCTAGGAACGTCGTAAATTGAGGGCGACCAAAGCCTAATCTGACGCCAAAATGCTGCCATACTCCCACTCCAATCGCCCTTCCTTTCTAACAGTTTCCTTTGCTGTGGTTTGTGCCTTTGCACTCTCCACAGCTGTTTCCGCCCAGTCAGTTGAGTTGCCGTACAACCCCGATTCAAACGGGGACAACCACATCAGCGCCCCGGACCTTCTGGACTTTCTCCCCGTCTTTGGCGGCTATTTCGAACCGGGCGAGGTCCAGGTGAACGGGCAGCCGCTTGCTGCCTATCTCGACTCGCTTCAAGACGCCGGCACGGGCCCAGCCTTGACCCCTGGTACCGCTCCGGGCCAAATCCTGTTCTGGGACGGCTCCGCATGGGGCGTTCTCGATGCAGGCAACGCGGGCGAGGTCTTGGGCCTGGACGGTGGACTTCCAGCTTGGCAGGCCCTGCCCGACCCTGCGCAGGCCATCGTCGGCTGCGCCGACGCCACGGCGTGCAACTTCGATGCTGCCGCCACGGCGCATTATGCAGCGCTCTGCCTTTACGCTGATGCCTGCGGCGTCTGCGACGGCCCGGGCGCGATCTACGACTGCGGCTGCTCGGGCGTGCCTGCGGG
>CALACF010000488.1 GCA_937890245.1 uncultured Flavobacteriales bacterium | reverse complement strand
CCGCTCGCCAGCTCCCGCGTCCCAGCCTCCTGCGGGCATTTCGATGTTCAGCTCATTTGCAGCGTGAAAAAATCCGATTGAGTCTCCGTCAAGCTTCACTGAGTCCACCTGCAAATCATCGATCAGGTCCCACCATAAATTTTCCGCACCGTCTTCGCTGGTCGAAAAGCGGATTTGTGCCTCGGCCTGGATGCTTTGCCCGCTGTAGTCCGTGACGTCGAGCTTCAAATGATAGTGGTGTACGTCGAAGCTGTCGCTTCTCGCAATCGATGGGCCCATGTCGTATTCCATGCGCTCCGATACGCCGGCGTGCTGATGCGATCCATGGCAATGGTGCGTCGTGAGGTCGCGCTGAGGCCGGGTGCGGAGGCCGGCTTCGATCTGCTCTTGTACCTCGCCGATTGGGGGCGAAGATTCTTGCGACCGGGCCGCTTGAACATTGAAAACTGCTGCGATGCCCAAGGAGAGCAGCACTTTGGAAACATCCTTGTCGAAAAAAACCTTGCCAATCATGGGCGGCAAAGTACGATAAAGCCAGACTTGGTGCGACTCAGCGACTCAGTGCTTGAGTTGGAATACCCGGTGCAAGTTGAAACCGAAGTAGATGTCGCCGTCTTGCCAACGGCCCTGCTCGTCAGCGAGGAAGGCCCTTTCAAACATGCCTTGGCTGTTGGTCAAGTGGAGCTGGAATACGTGCCCACCCGTTTCAATGTCGAAACCGACGCTGAGGCTGCCGCTCGTGTGGTACTCTCCGTTGATGCTCGTCCGTGATGTGAGTTTCTGGCGAAATCCCAGTCCGAGTACCCCGATGTCGTGCGCATCATCAGGCGTGGCAACGAGGTTGAGATGGATAAGCGATGGGATCAAAGCCAGGCTAAGATCGGAATTCATTTTTCGCGTGAAAATGGCCTGGTGGGCATAGCTCAATCGGCTCGAAAAGTAGTTGGCCCGCTCGGGCTCAGCCCAGTGCATTCCGTTGGCCATCACCACGCTGTACAGCGTCACGCCCACCGGCGATCCGCCGTTGGTTTTCTGCTTGAGTAGCTGGTATTTGACGGCGGACTCGTAGGTCTTTTGAAAGGTGCTGCGGCCGACGGAAATCATCAGCCGGTCGGTCAATCCGTATTCGAAAGACATGCGCATCGATGCGTTGTCCAATCCCCAGAGCGCATACGCACCTTCGTTGATCCGCCCAAAACGGTGGGCAATCACGAAATTCATCTCGCCTGCCCCCGTCGTTTCGTTGCTCTGCACATTGACGATGCGGTTTCCTTTGAAGGTGGCCGACACCTCTTGAGAAGTGGTTTCCTCTCCAAAGAAGTCCATCATGTCTTGGGCGCTCGCGACGCTGCCAACAGACAGGCTACACAAGAGCACCAGGGCGTGAACTCGGATCATCGGGGTGAAAGTTTCGCATGTACAGTGAGCAAAATAACTGACGCGATTTGCTCACGAACTACGCCTGGAATTTCGATGCCGTGGTCTTCGGGCCGCACTTCGAAATTGCAAGCAAGCGTGAGCTCTCCGCCCTCCATGCGCATACTGCCTTCAAATTCACGGTTTACCTCGACCCCGTGTACAGTGAATGCGCCGGAGGCTAGTACTTGAACCGTTTCACCTTCGAGAGGCAATGCATTCCAACCCGCGATCGATCCACGAAACATGGCTTTGGGATGCTTGTCCGATTCCATATAATTTTCGTTGAAATGCTCTTCGAGAAGGGCGCGCTTGAAGTGGAATCCCAGGATCGGAACCTGGATGGCAATGTCCCCATTGCTTGCGTCAAAAATGGCGCTGCCCTGTGTATTGTGCCCTTCGATGTCTTCAATGGGCGTTGTCGAAAGCAGCGTCACTTCAGCTGTTCGGGTTATCATCTGCTGGGCCGTCGCTTCTCCGAAGAAGAGGCCGGTCCAAGCGATGGCCAGCATTGGGATTGGGATAAATCGCTTAGTCATTGAGTTTTCCATTTTGGATCCACGTCTCAAAAAGTTCTTGATCGCAGGGGTGAAGGGGGGCGCCGGGTGGCATGAGATCAGGAGAGCTCGCTGGGAGTTGAATGAGTTCGAGCATCAAATCTGCTGCAGCGGCTTGTTGAGCATGCGTGTCGAGTACAAGTCCGCCCCCGGGATTGGCCCCAGTGTGACAGCCCACGCAGGCCGTTGACATCATAGGAGCGACGTCTGCAGCATAACCCGCATAGCCCGCGACGCTCTCAGTGCAATCAACGGGAGGCCCGTACAAATTGGCCTCGATGTCGTAGTAGCAGCCGGTAAACAGGGCCAGCATAAGGCTGAAACCGATTGAAATTTGTCCCCTCGTCATTCTGGCATTCCGTTTTGTATCCAAATTTCCAGCATGTGAACGCCGCACGCATCCAATCCAGTGGTCGGTGGCATCGCCTCAACACCAGCCTGACCCTTCACCGCGCCCATCAGATTCTGGTAAGCAATTGCACCTGTAACAGCAGCCAAGGTTCCAAGGTCCAAATTGCCGTCGGGTTCACTTCCCCCGTGGCAGGTGTTGCATCGGGCTGCCATCAAGGGGGCAATGTGGGTGTTGTACCTCACGTCCGTCGTGTCGCAACCTTCACAACTCAAATTGGTGACGCCTTGTTCAATCCAAAGGATCATCATATCAATCACGCTCTGGTCAAGCGGAGCAGCGGGCGGCGGTGGCATGATGTCGTCAAGGTCACTTTCGATCATCACTTCAATCAGTTCGCTATCGAAAGGGTTGCCCGGCCGCACGAGGTCCTCGTAGTCATCCATCACGTGGCTGTAGCTCGTCAAAATCACGCCGTCTTCCGCCGTGGCCACGTCATGGCATCCACTCTGGGCGCAGGCCGATTGCAGGACAGGTAAAATGTCCTGCTGGAAGTAGATTGTGTCTGGGCTGCATGGCTCGTCTACGTAGATAATGGTAGGGTCGATCAATGGGTCGAGCGGCTCGTGCACGCATCCGCTCAATACCAAAGTTGCAACCGCTAGCAGCTGCGATACAGATGAAAATTTCATTCAGTGTGAAGATATGTCGCGGCCTAACTTCGCTGCATGTCTCGATCCTATTTTTTTTCTTGCCTACTTATTTATTTTGCATTCGTTGGTTGTTCTCCAAAAGTCGCGGAGAATTCGGATCCAGCCTATCAAGAATGGCCAGTTTCTTGCAGCGTCCGCGCGCTGGAAGTGGCGGGCGACGGGTCGATTTGGTACGCGGGATCGGATGGTTGCGTAGGCCAATTTCGACAGGGCCAATGGGACACAACGACGGTCAGCGCATCCACCGCGCTCGCCTTTCGGAGCTTGGCCGCCGGACCGGTCGGGGTGCCTGTTTATGCCTTGGGCATTTCGTCGCCGGCCCTTCTGTATCGACTGCAGCCGGCCACGGGCGTCGGACCGGAATCTGATGGAATCGCCGTCGAGCTTGTGCATCGCGTTGACGATTCGACGGCCTTCTTTGACGCGATGCTGAGCTTGGGGGCTGGTCGCTTCATCGCGATGGGCGATCCCATCGACAGCTGCCTGGCCGTTCTGCGCAGCATGGATGATGGCGCGAGCTGGCAGGCGGTCCCATGCGAGAATTTACCCACTGCTTTGCCAGGCGAGGCGGCCTTTGCCGCGAGTAATACCAATCTAGCGTCGGCCGGCGACACCGTCTGGATGGTATCGGGCGGGGGCGCATCGCGGGTCTTTCGCAGCTTGGATGCGGGGCTTCATTGGTCGGTTGTCGGCACCCCGCTGCTGCAAGGCGGCGACATGACGGGCGCCTTTACAATGGCCTTCGCTGACGCTCGGCTCGGCATCATTTGGGGCGGTGACTGGCAAGAGAAGGGCCGCAACACAGGACGTGCTGCTATCACGCGCAACGGTGGCGATACATGGGAACTGCTGGCCGAAGGCCACGGCCCGGGCTACCTGTCTTGCGTACAGCATCGCCCAGGCACGGGCGGCCGTGAATGGGTCGGGGTGGGCACACCGACGGGCCTGTGGCACTCGGCCGATCAAGGCGCGCGTTGGACTTCATTGAGCGACAGCTCCTATTATACCTGCCGCTTCACTGAAGACGGCCGCACGCTTTGGCTCGCCGGGCACAAAAAAGTAGCCCGGCTTCAGCTCCGCTGATCACTCCGCGCAAGGCAGTCCAAAGACGCCGAGCATCAGCATGAGGTCGGTCACAGAGATCATCCCGTCGATGTTGATATCGCCTGCACAGGAAGCGTTGATCAGCAACTCGCTCGCGTCGTCCAAGCCGTCGCCGTCGCTATCGAACAGGGCAGGGTCACTGTCGAACAGACCGATCTCCACGAAGTCGCTGAGACCATCGCCATCGCTGTCCTGGCATGCATCGCCCACACCGTCACCGTTGAAATCGCCCTGCAAGGCGTCGGCCACGTCCGGGCAGAGGTCCAGCAGGTCGGGCACGCCGTCGCCATCACCGTCGGGCAAATCGCCGATGTCCGCATTGAAGGCGAGATCGGCGCAGACCATAAAGTGGTCGCTCGCCGCCAAATCGTCGCCGGCTAGCAGGCCGAAATCTGCCAATCTTCCCACCGGTATATGTGCTGTTTCCAATGTGAAATCGGCCAGAACGCTCAATGCGGACGGGCCCACAATGATGTAGTCCAGCTTTCCGGGCGCCCACTCGGATCCGTCGCTTTGCCAGCTGTAGTTCATCGCTTGGTCGGTTTGAACGGCCACCAATTCCGTGAACGCGCCCCCGTCCCAATCCGGGGAGAAGTCATCACCGTACGACGATTCGTCATAAATGTCGCCCGTCAAAAGCGTCCGGATCGCACCGCCCAGCCCCACCATGTTCAGGTCGCCGCCATAGACCACAGCGCTGCCGATCGGCAAATCAAACGTGCCGCCTGCCGTCATCGCGTCACGCAGCCATCCCATGTACTCGTCAGCCTCCTGCTGCCGCTGTCCTGCGGGATCTGCGCAACATTTCAAATGACTCGAAGTGATCAGCAAAGGCGCACCAAACTCGGCTTCGGTGTTG
>CALACF010000487.1 GCA_937890245.1 uncultured Flavobacteriales bacterium | reverse complement strand
GAGACTGCCGTGTGCTTTGGCGCGGGCCTTCTCCTGGTCGTCGTAGGCAAACTCGTCGAGGATGCCGGTTCCGCCCGCCTTGTCGTATGCGTCGATTACGTTGCCCAAGCTCACGCTTTTTGATCCGTGCATGGCCCGTATCCAATTGGCATTGGGAAGATTGACACCGATTGGAGTACTTGGGGAAGCGTCGCCCGACTCGCCGGCGATGTTCACCACGTTGTACGTGATGCCCACGACCTTGTCTTTCTTGTGCGCATCCATAAAGGGCATGTTGTCTTCAAACCACTGCGCGTTTTCCATCATCACTGACATGCGGGCAGAGGCCACAAAGTCCTTGATTTCCACGATGGTTTCATAGGAACCGGTGAGGCCGAGCGGGTCGTTGTACACCTCGACAAAGCCCGTGATGTAGTCGATGTCGCCTTCCGTGTCCTTCACCCAGTTGATGTTATAGAGGTCCCATTTGGCCAAATCGCCCGTTTTGTAGTAGTCGATCAAGTGGCGGAAAGCCACGGCTTGCTTGTCGTTTTCGGCCAATGTAATGGCGCGCTCAATCCAGACGATCACTTCCTCCAAAGCCTCACCGTAAAGGCCGCCCACTTTGTAGACATCCTCGACCACTTCGCCTTGATCGTTCTTGATCAGCCGCGAGTTGAGTCCTTTGCTCACGGGGTGCGAGCGATCGGTTTTATACGACTCGTAGTAGGCCTGGGCCTCTGCCGTGGTCATGCCGGGCTCGTAGAAATTTATAGCCGATCCTTCGACCAATCCTTTGTCGGCGCTCAGCTCGACCTTTTTTGCTTCGCGTGTGGGGTCATAGAGCATATCCAGGACATCAGAAGCTGCAGCGTCCAGTGATTGGCCTGATTCAGCAAGAACATATTCAAAGTAGGCGCGGCCGCAGTCCGGGCTGATCTTCATGTTCGAGTAGTGGTGGTGGATGCCGTTCGAGAACCACACGCGCTTTGAGAAGATGTGCAAACGGTCCCAGCCAATGGTGCCGCGGTCGCCCTCAAAGTTGTTGTGGATGCCGTCGATCATGTGACGCACGCGCAAGTTGTAGCGGTTGTTCTGGTCGTACATCATGTCGCGGCCGCTCAAACCAGCTTGGTTCAAGCAGTACACGAGCATACGCTGACGCGACGAAAGTTCATCCCAACCCGGCACTTGGTAGCGCACGAGCTTCAAATCTGCGAACTGTTCGGTCTGCCAAGCAAAACCACTGTCGTCCACGACTTTTCCGTCGGGGCGCGTTTCGGTCATGGGCTGAGCGTCCTCGCCAAGCTCAGCAGGGGTGCCGCAAGAAGTGAGGACGAGGCTGGCGAAAAAGGCGACCGAAAAGGTGGCCGACATCGCTGCTGAAATAGTTTTGAAAGATATCCGTTGCATGTTCTACTGGATTGGTTGGATTCGGAGCGGGAAATTAGTCAATATTGCACTCCGCTAACGACTCCGTTGGCCCAATTGATTGTGACTCGTTTAACACGTCTTCTCCTCCGCTCGTTTCTCGGACCGTTCGCTGTGACTTTTATGGTGTCGCTGCTGTTTCTCGACATGCAGTTTTTGTGGGTCTATGCGGACGAATTAATCGGCAAAGGCCTGTCGCCGTGGGTCGTTGGTGAACTCATGTTCTACGCGTCGGCCCGCCTTGTGAACCTCGCCCTTCCCCTGGCTATTCTCATGAGTTCCATCATGACGCTGGGCGCTTTGGCCGAGCACAACGAACTCACCGCCATCAAATCCTCGGGCCACGGCCTGCAACGGATCCTCCGACCGCTGGCCCTGACCATGGTCGGAATCGCATTCGGTGCCTTCCTGTTTGCCAATTTCGCCTGGCCCGTCGCCAACCTCAAGTTCCGAACGCTGCTGTATTCGGTTTCGCGGAAAAAACCGACGATGAACCTCCAAGACGGTGTCTTTTACAACGGCATCGACGGCCACGCCATCCGGGCTGCCCACGTAGACGATGCGACCGGCAACCTCGAGGACGTCTGGGTATACCGCCACGGGCAGGGCCGAGAGGGCGCAACGATGGTCATCCGGGCCGAATCGGGACGCATGACGCAGTCGGATGGCGGCCGATATCTCGTGCTGGATCTGCGCGATGGACCCTCCTATGAGGAAGTGCCCGAAAAGGCCATGCGCCAACAGCAGCGCAACCTCCCCCACCTCGTCACACACTTCGACCGACAGCGCGTTTGGATCGATTTGAGCAGTTTGAACTTCGCCAAGGCAGATGAACAGCTCTTCAAGCGGGCTTATGAAATGATGAGCTTGGGCCAATTAAACCTCGCAATTGACTCGCTGAGCGAGCAACGGGCCGCCGCCGCGCGAACGCTCGTGGCCTATGGCAACCGCTCCTTGGTGGTCCAGCCCGATGGAGCGTCCGCGCAAATTTCGGCCGGACCATTCAACGGCGACAGTGATCTGAGTGGCGCCGCGGCACGTGAAAGCACAAGCGTCTCGGCGCGGGCGGACTGGCTGGTCCGTCTGGGCGCTTCGGCCGAGCGGCGCG
>CALACF010000486.1 GCA_937890245.1 uncultured Flavobacteriales bacterium | reverse complement strand
GAGTAACCCGCCCAAAGGCCCAGGCCTCCATCAATATTACTCTGGAGGTCAGCTGGAGCAGCGAAAGGATTGGCCTGAGAAGCAATTTGTAATTCGTAGGAATCCAGGGCGCGAAAGACGCCCAAATCAATGTGGGACCACTCGACCTGAACGGTGTCACCAACCTGGAAAAAGCCTCTCCTCTCGCGCGCTGCTGATGTCTGTGCGGAATCCAGGGACATGTCTTCAGGCGAATCTGCCCGGTAATACCAAAACTCGAAGGTCATGCCGTTGAACAGCGCGTCGTCTGTCACCGACCCAAACGGATACAATATTTCAGCGTCCAAGGCCTGTCCAGCATTCGGATCGGATCCTGGGCGGAGGTTGAGCCGCTGGGCGCCCCATCGATAGGCATTTCCAGCGGTATCCGGATCTGTCAGACCCGCATATAAAAAGCCCAAGGAGTCCGTCAAAGTCCCCGTGACCTCTGTGGCCTGAACCTCAAACCACACTTCGTCCAAGGGCACGGGCTGGTGCAGCCGCGTTGAGGCTACAGCCTCGGCTTCTTCGAGCATGACGTGGAGCGTGTAAGTGGCCCCGGGCACTCCAACCCAATCTGTTGCCGTGTAGAAGCACAGGTCATATGCCAATAATATTTCGACCGGAACACCCATCGCAGCAGCAATCTCAGGCAGTGCTGAAGGTGGAAAGTCCGAGCTACAAAGTTCGGTCAGTGGCCGGGCCTCCATCGCACCAGATCCACCACCGCTCAAATCGCCAGTGACGTCGACCCAAACTTCAGCACCGCCCTGGTACAGCGCGCCAAGCGACTCCATCCCGAAGGTCGAAAAGTAGTCCTCGGACCAAGAGAGCGCCACCACCGGAGGCGTGCCCGTTGAAATCCGGCCCTCTACCACAAGTTGGCGCGGTTGCGTAGGCAAGTCGACCGTAATTTCAGTGGTGCAAGCACCGAGCGAAAAGGCCAACAAAACGAGCAGAGACAGAGGCTTGGGGGGGCAGTTGGGAATTGACATGAAAATCGATGTTCAAAAATACGTCGAATGAAGGCCGGAACACTTGCCCACGTCGATGCATTGGATTCAATTTGCAGTTGCCATGCTCAACCGACGACAACTCAGGATTAAGGTCCTGCACGCGCTTTACGCTTTTTACAGTGATGAAGGCCGCGACACCGAAGCCAACCACAAGCTTCTCTTCAAGTCGATTGACAAGATGTACGACATGTACCTCTTGCTTATGCTCCTGATCAGCAAGCTGCAAGACGCTGCTATAGAGAAGATTGAGATGGCCCTCGAGAAAAAACTTCCGACGCATGACGACTTGCACCCGAACACGAAATTCGTGAACAACAAGCCCCTGCGTGTGGTGGTAAAAAGCAAGAATTTGGCGGC
>CALACF010000485.1 GCA_937890245.1 uncultured Flavobacteriales bacterium | reverse complement strand
CTGGTTCAGCGTGGCTCCGTCTATCACCGCGTAGGTAGCGTCTGACGTGTCTCCTACGAAAGTTTCCCCGGCAGAGTAATCCACGGCAAGGTAGGTAATCTTCTGGGCAGTCCCGCTTCCCACCACCTCGTAAGTCCGCCCACCGACGATGCTTCCTGAGGCAACGGCCGTGAGCTGTCGGATGCGGGTCTCGCTCACCTCAATGAACGCCATCCACCTCTCGGTAGCCGTCGCGTCCCACGTACCATCGACATTCTGGAAATCAACGAGATCCACGTCCGCATATGACCTAAAAGACCTACGGTACCCGTCCTTGGCCGATGCCAGGGCGCGCTGGAGCATCTCCCACCTCCACCCTTCAAAGCCGTCTACCAGCGGCGTTGGTGTATTCCTGCGGTATTTGTAGAGGTGAGCTTGAAGCACCTTTAGCGGAAGCAGCGAATCCTTCGTCCAGGTCAGTTCGACAGTCGGAGTCACGGTCGTCGTCTCCACCGTGAACCGGAACGACGCTACCCCTGGAACGTGAGACTTTCCACGAATGTCCAGGTTGGAATTCGCCAGTGCTCCGGTCGACGGTAGAACGGATGTTACCCCGTCTGTGAGGGTCGATGTAAGGGAGTACCTTCCCGCAACAGCGTCGAGGTTGTCGAAGCGGACGTAGCGGACATGGAAGGCTCCGGTACCGTATCGCCACTGGATATGCACTGTCTGCGTCTCGCCCGTGGTGAACATCGTCAGCTCTTGGCTCTCGATGATAACTCCGTTGACCAGCGGCACACCGTCACCGTCTGCGAACGCAAGGGGGACGGTGTCCTCCATTATCACCAGCGCGTTGGTGATCGTCGTGCTTCCCGGGGTGACCGACACCCTGACTCCAAACCCTGAGGATGTGCCGGACAGGTTGGTGTAACCGATCACCACTTTCCAGGTGCCAACGGGGAGCGGTATTGACCACGGAATTGGTACCCCTGGGGCGGCCGGGGCGGTAGCCGGTGCGTAGACTCCTGTGTAATCCACTCCTGTCTCTGTGCCAGTCTGAGAGGCAGTGTTGCTCACACCGTGTATCTTTACCGCCGACTCTGGCCGCAGAAGGAAAGCTGCGCCGTAGTCATAGCCCGCCAGCACTGTCCCTGTGAACGCGAATTTGAGCATGTCGGGCTGCGTCATGGACGCCGATCCTACCTGCGCGAGGCCCCCTGTAGCTCCCTCGGTAGACGCGATGGAATCGATGTCCTGCACGTCTGCCCCTGCGTAGGTGATCTGCCCAGCCTTCTGCCGCCAGAACTGGGAGTCGGACTTGGGCGGTGACTTGGCCAGAGTGTCGATTGTCTGGTCGACTACGATACCTGGGATCGACATGGCAAAAATCTGAGGGACGTGGAGTTCGTCCCGCGTGTTTCGCGTCCATGTGAGGGTCTTGAGATCCGTATCGTATACAATCCGGTTCCGCTCCGACAAGGCGGGTTCAGCGGACCACGTGCGCAGGGTTGGCGCAGCGATGGCGGTCCAGTCTGAGGTGGTTGTTGGTATCGTGGATGTCGAGACAGTAGCCTGGTACCACTGCGTGCGGTAGAAAACCTGATCTCCCACGGCGTAGGTGGTACCGGACTCCCACAGGATGCGGATCAGGCTGTATACCTCTGGTTCTCGCGACTCAAGCCCGGATATCCTGACGTACAGCCTGTTGGCGAATGCGAACGGATTTCGCATAACGTCGGCCAGTCGCGCCACGTAGGCGGCTATCTGGTTATCCCTGTCAGCCAGATTCTGGTCAGCCTGCTTGAACAGGTCACGGTTGAGGGGTGCCGACGCGTTGACCTCTCTGCGCCCCGCAACTCCCTGTGCCAGCGCCCAGGCTGACGTGTTTGACACGGCCGTCCCGTTGGAATCGATCCGTAGAATCGGCGGTGATTCAAGAACATCCTCGCAGGCCCTTGCGAGCATCTCATAGAGCAGTGCGTCACGCCCGGCCAAGTCCTTGTCAGCCGTGTTAGCGTCGTAGGGTACTGAGGCGTTGGTGACGTGGACAACCTGGCTATCGGTGCTTCCAAGGTCACCTGTGTGAAGCGGAAGCGTCTTGGGGGTGACCCCCTGGAGCTGCGGCCGGACTGCGGCCGATCCCCAAATCCTTGAAAGTTCCACTGAGACGGTCACGACCGCTGTGGCGTTGACCAGATCGCGGTATTGAAGCTCACGGTCCCTTCTCGAATAGGCCAATGGGTCGATGGCCGCGTCAGGTTCGATGACCGTCAGTGTGCCGTCTCCTGAAACTGTGTCCAGGGCAGCTTCCCACGTGATCGCGTCGCTCAACTCGATCACCAAGGCAGATTCAATATAATTGCTCATTCAGTCACCACTTTCAGCGCGCCAGAAACGCTCACCGCCATGTCCATGGCTCCGTCAATGCTCCGGCCCGTGTTATTCCACAGAATCACGGAGTACTTGCCTGGCGTCGTGTAGTCGTAGGTGTAGAACGGACTCAGGCCAGTGACCCCTGTCTGCTTGGATACCACCGCCCCTACGTGCGACGTTGCCATGTCCGTATCGGCGTATACGCCAACGAATGCCAGCCCGTATCCCGTGTTGACCTCGTCCGCTAGAACCCCTGGTGTGAGCACCTTTACGATGTTGAGAAACAGGAACCGGAGCTGCATCGTCTGGCCCGCCAGGAGCGTGACAGACGCCAATTTGATGGCGCTACCCCTTCTCAGCTCTGTTTGCGCCAGGGCTACAGGGATAGAGATAACATTTGAAAAACGGTGTGTTGATACGAGGGGCATCCGTTAACTGCTGTCCAGCTCAAGGCGAACACTTCCTGTGGCACAAATCGTAAAATCGATTGATGTTGCCACAGGTATTGCCGAAGAGCTGTCAGCTTGCATGTTGTTCGCTATGATGAAAGAGTAGACGCCGGGGGTCGCGTAGGTCAGCGTGGCGCCGCTTCGGCCGAACGCTCCTACCGCGTTGGCTGACACCACGTCCAGGGCCGGTGTCAGCCCTGGAAACCCAGAGGTGTAGTCCCGGTAGAGTCCTATGAACGCCAGGTCAAGGTTCGACACGACCTTGTTTGACGCTGATACGGAGCTGAGGGCCACGTTCGCCTTGATAAGCTCCAACGTCAGAAAATCGTAAGTTATCCGCTGCGGTGACTCAAGCTTGAACGACGCGACAACAAGCCAATCGCCCTGCTTCAGCTCAAGGGCTGGAAGCGACACGGGCAGGTCTACTATTGTAGACAATTTCTTTTCTGTGATGAGTGCCATGCTACACGGTCAGAAGTCCTTCCTTAGCCAGCCGCGACCTCAGAGGAACCCTAATTTCTTGATTTCGACTGAATCCCGCCATGGGGTCCAGGCTATTGTTCACCATGGCGATAGCCCACCACAGATCCGGCGTACCGTAGAACCGATTCGAGATCCGATCCAGCCTGTCTTCGAATCCCTGCGGGATTCGAAACACTGCATCCGAGCTGTGCTTCACAAGCGGCTCCGTAAGCAGCCCGAACACGACCAGCTTGCCAGACGGGTCGACACTTCTAAGCACGTCAATCTCATGCACCGGTGTCTGAGAAAACATCGAGTAAGGCGGAAGCTCTATGCGCTGCTGTCTCGTCATGCGCTGTCAATTAGCCTGAGGATGTCCTCACCTTGGAACGGGTCCTCCATGTAGATTTTTTTAACCTTAGGAAGCATAATCTTCCACAGCCGTGCGATATCAGCTTCCGTTGGCGAGCCACCCCCGACGTAGTGAGAAGCCAGCATG
>CALACF010000484.1 GCA_937890245.1 uncultured Flavobacteriales bacterium | reverse complement strand
GCCTCGACATGGGCGCCGACATTGAGGAGTCGCACATGCGCAACCGCGCTTGGATCGCGCATTGGGTTGTTGAGCGCGCCGTTCCGACCGACGTGATCAGCGAGATCGACGTAGACGGCAAGCGGTACTACAACATCAACGACTACGAGGCAGTTCGCGGGCTGTTCGCCGAGTTGTTGCGCGAAGTACAGCGCATGAAGTCGCAGGGCGATTACGATGCGGCAAAAGCACTTGTCGAAGGTTATGGCGTGAAAGTCGATCAGGCCATTCATCAACAGGTGAAAGACCGCTCGGATAAATTGGGCATTGCTCCATACGGCGGGTTCATCAACCCGCGCATGACAGCTGTGTTAAACGAGGCCGGTGAAATGGTTGACGCAGAGATCACCTATGTCGAGGACTTCACGGAGCAAATGCTTGACTACGCCGAGCGCTTCACGTTCTTGCCGCAGGTGAATTGATCGGTGGGTCCGTGCAACCTGTGCGGAATACTGAGGTTAAAATGAAGACCACTGCAATGGACCTCGAGCAAAAAAAGATCGCCATCATCCGCTCCGTCATCGAAGAGCAAGACCCCCGTGTGCTCAAGCGCGCCGAGGCCTTGTTATGTGACGCTGTGGATCGCCGGCGAAGCGATGCACTGGTCATCGGCTACCGCCCCAGTGGCAACCCGGTGATCAAAGCTGATTTTCTCGAGCGGCTCATGGCCACCCTCAACGATTTGAAACATCATGAATACATTGGAATCAACGAACTTGAATCCCTCGCGGAATCTTGGTAAACGCGTGCTGAGCAAGGGCTTGGCGATTTTGGCAATTTCCGCTGCAACGGGACCCTTGTCAGCACAAACGCTGTGCGAAGCGGGCTATGCCGGGGCGCACCCCTGCAAGGGCATCGACTTGATGAGCGTCCGCGCTTGGGATGAGCTCGGTGGCTCTGGCGGCTTTGGAAATGGCAATGATTGTTGGGGATGGGTCAAGGAAGAGCGCGAGTTCGTGCTGTATGGCCGCTCGAATGGTTTGGCTGTAGTGGAAGTGACGGACCCGGTCAACCCCGTGTACCTCGCCAACTTGCCAACCCACTCATCGCCCAGTTTGTGGCGCGACGTGAAGGTGTACAACAACCACGCTTTCATCGTCAGCGAAGCTGGCGGGCATGGTATGCAGGTGCTCGATTTGAACGTGGCCATTGCCGGGGGCGGGGGACAGGCCTTGCAAATGTTGGAGACGGCGCACTTTGATGGCTTCGGACATGCGCACAACATCGCGATGAACGAGTCAACAGGCTACGCCTATCCCGTCGGGACAAATGAGGCCAGCGGTGGATTGCTCATGATCAATGTGCAAGATCCGCTCAACCCCGTGCTCGAGGGCTCTTGGAATGGCAACTACGTTCACGACGCGCAAGTGGTGGTTTTTGACGGTGAGGACCAGAATTACGTCGGCCGTGAAATTGCATTCCTCAGCGGTGGTTATGGCGGATTCTACATCGTGGATGTGACTGACAAGACAGACCCGCAGACGCTCAGCTCGTTCACGAGCAGTGACTTTGTATACACGCACCAGTCTTGGCTCACGGAAGACCACCGCTACATGTTTATTTGCGACGAGATCGACGAGATAAACAACGGGGGCAACACCCGCACATACATCGTAGACCTGCTCGATTTGGAAAACCCAGTGCAGCTTGGGTTTTACTCGGGAACACTTGAGGTGACCGATCATAATATCTACACGCACAAGGGCTTGGCATTTTCGAGCAACTACAATGCGGGTCTGCAAGTGCTGCGTCCCTTGAATCTGCAAGCTGCCGAAATGGAAGAGGTGGCCTACTTTGATACGGAGCCTTCTACGAATGAGGTGGGAACCGACGGCGCTTGGAGCGTTTACCCGTACTTCCCATCGGGCACGATTGCGATCAGCACCTTCACCCATTTGTTTGTCGTGCGCCCCTCTGAGGACAGCGTTTTGGACGTGGCCTTGGCGGCCGTTCCAGATGACGGCTTGGCTGTGTTTGCAGGCGACGACGCGCTGCAGCTTGACTGGGACGGCGCATCGGCTGCCATCGAAGTGTTTAGCGTTTCAGGCCAATTGATGTACGCCGGCAAGTTGCCGCACGGACGGAGCGCCGTGTCGACTTCGGGTTGGGCCACCGGTTTGTACTTGGTGAGCTGTGATCAGACGGGGACCGCGCGGCGCGTGGTCGTGCGTTAATCTTGGGGGTTGAGCAGCTTGTCGAGGCGCAACTTTAGTGCGGCATCGTCCAAGTTGCGGTCGAGCTCGCCTTCGAAGGCCAGCGCATAGGACTGGGTTTCCTCGCTCACGATGAGCGCCACGGCGTCGGACTGCTCGCTGATACCCAAGGCGGCGCGATGCC
>CALACF010000483.1 GCA_937890245.1 uncultured Flavobacteriales bacterium | reverse complement strand
GTCAGAACCGTTTTCATTGCGTCAAAAGTCGGTCGTCTGCGGCCCATGTGCAACCCCCGGCGGCTCGCGTTCACAACAATCGTTCACAACAGCCCGTGTTCAGCAAAACCGAAATGTCGCATCCCCGCGATGATGACATGATCGAGCACCGGCAAATCCAGCTTTTGGCCGGCTTCTTGGAGGCGCTTGGTCAGGGTGCGGTCTGCCATACTGGGTTGCACATTTCCAGATGGATGGTTGTGCACCAAGATGATGGCTGCCGCCCTCAACGATAGTGCCCGAGAGAAAATGACCTTTGGATCGGCCACTGTACCGGTGACGCCACCCCGGGAAATCAAGCTGTCCATAATCGGTGTGTTGGCACGCGTCAAGGCGAGGATCCAAAACTCTTCGTACGCCAAATCACAAAGGCGGGGCCTGAAGCGTTCAGCTACTTGCCGTGCGGACGTGATCATCTGCCCCGGCAACTCCAGCTGCTCCATACGCCGCCGCCCGAGCTCCATGGCAGCCACCAATTGCACCGCCCGGGCATCGCCGATGCCGCGCACCAGCTTCAAAGCCTGCGGATCCGTCCGCCCAATGCGGTGGAGGTCCGAGCCGTATGATTTGTAAAGGCGCTCGGCAACTTGGATGGCGGTTTCCCCCCGCGTACCACTACCGATCAGCAAGGCAAACAATTCTACGTGAGACAAGGAGGCTGCCCCGCAGAGCAGCATGCGCTCACGCGGACGCATGGTGCACTGAGCTTTTGAGGAAGCCCGAAAAAATCCCGAAGCCTGAGACCTTACCGACGGTCGAAGTTATTCCGGAACGCAAAAAATTCTCGCAAAGCAAAAAGGAGCGCCTCAGCGCTCCTTTTTCATGTGGTGCACTCGGCACCGAATGTGTTAAATCGACCACCATGGGCCGAAGATGGTTAGGCTTTGGCGGCCGCCACGTGTGCGTGCATCCCCGATTTGAGGTTGTTCGCTTTATTTTTGTGGATGACGTTGATCTTCGTCAAACGGTCGATCATTGACGAAACTTTCGGCAATTCTGTCTCCAATTCCTTCACGTCTGTACTCGTACGAAACTTGCGCAAAGCGTTGCGCATGGTTTTGTGGTAGTACTTGTTGTGTACGCGTTTGACGTCGTTCGAACGGATACGCTTAAGGGCGGACTTGTGCTGAGCCATAATAGACCTTCGTTTTCAAAGGGGTGCAAATATAGACAATGTTTTGACAGCTCGACCCGCCATCTCCCCCGTTTTTTTTAATACCAATTCAGATGCAGCAGAACTTCATTGGCTCCAACCAAAACAGTCCGTGTTTCCGGCCGATCCACCTCGAAATCTGCGGGGCTGAAAGTCAAGCCTATCGCAATCGGATCCTGCGTGGTGGCCAGGTCGTAGTCAAAAACGAGAATTTCCATCACGACAGAAAAATTCTCGCGCTCAACGGAAATCGCCTCCACATCAAACCACTGCGGCACGGAAGCCTCGTCCTCAACAACCGTAGTAAAGTACATGTATTGCGAAGCGTGATCGCGGATCTCTACATAAAGGTCCGGCAAACCCTCGTCGACGGTGTCCTCGAAATAATTGGGGTCATACTGGATGACCTCCACCGCATGGATCACCATCCGCTGGGCCGGCTCCACGGGCTCTCCGCAGCTTTCACAACCGGCGGCAACAACCACGAGCAGCAATGCGGCCGCTATCCATCGAAGTTCACGCATCGTTATAAAGTTCAAGCATCAACAAAAAGTTTGAGCAAAAGAGAAGGGCGCTTTCACGCCCTTCCTTCCTAACAATCTACTTGCCAATCGCCGTTTCCTAAGCGATAGCGTTTGCAAGATAATGCTTATTTCGTGAAGAACAATCGGGTAATATAAATCCCTACACCGTCGTCCTTTCCTGCGTTGCTCTCAACGCCAGATACAATGTGCTGAAGGGCCCAGCCCTGCGCTACAAAATGGTTGATCCGGTCAGAAATCAAGGCGTCATTTGAAGCGATGTTCTGGAAATTGATGCCAGCGCCGCTGTAAAAGTTGACCAACTTCGTTTCCTTGAAGTTCTCAATCTTCAAATCGCCACGATTCACATCGCCTTGCTTGGACTTCTTTCCGTCGATGCGCTCTGATGTTGCAGCTTCAGAGTCAATGCCCTGAGTCGCCTCGATGATTCGCGAACGACCGACACCCATGGGTACGATACTCTCGACAACAGTCACAATTTTCCACTCTTGCGCCGCAGCGTCAAAAGTCACGGCAGCCGCGAGGAGCGCCATCAAAATAATCTTTTTCATGTTGTGCAAGTTAGTACAATTGATGTAATCCTACTCAGGCTTCTTCGAGCTGACTTCCACCAAATCGTGGATGCCCTGCAGCTCCGCCTTCGTGAGATCGCGCCATTCGCCCGCGTTCAAGTCGAGCTCCACATTCATGATCCGCACGCGCTGCAGACGCGTCACACGATAGCCGAGCACTTCGCACATGCGGCGAATTTGGCGATTCAGTCCCTGCGTCAAGACAATCCTGAAGACGTTTTCATCGAGCTGTTCCACCTTGCAAGGCCGCGTAATCGTGTCAAGAATCGGCAGCCCTTTGGACATGTCTTCGATAAATTCGTGGTTGATCGGACCGTCGACCGCCACGATGTATTCCTTCTCGTGTCCATTGCGCGCACGCAAAATCTTGTTTACGATATCCCCGTCGTTCGTCAGGAAAATCAGGCCTTCGCTTGGTTTGTCGAGTCGACCAATGGGGAATATTCGCGTGGGGTAGTTGATGAACTCGATGATATTGTCCCGCTCCCGCTTCGTATCGGTTGTACACACAATCCCAACCGGCTTGTGAAACGCCAGGTAAACAAAGTCCTCTGTCGATCTCCCAACCACCTTGCCATCCACTGCGACCTGATCGCCCTTGCCAACTTTCGTGCCCATTTCAGGCGCCGCACCATTGATCGTAATCCGCCCCTCCTCGAGCAAGGTGTCTGCCGCTCGTCTTGAGCAAAACCCAGCCTCGCTCAGGTATTTATTGATCCGCGTTTTCTCCTCCATGTGGGTGCAAAGGTAGATTCTGATTCGGGGCGCTCTTCATGCCAATTTCTCCTGATTCAAATCAAATCCTTACAACCCAGCCCTGATGATTTTTGCAGCATGAGACGAACGCCCTTTTTACAATCTTTTGCCGCCCTGTTGTTGATGCCCGCTTTACTTTCCGCGCCGTTGGTGCGCTCTAGCATCGCCCTGGACTTTGCCATCAACCAAAACGAGATCGCCGCCATGCAATGTGAGCAGCGCGAAGTGCCGGGCAACTGTTGTGCAGGGCGATGTATGCTAGGGGCTGCCATGCAGACTGTTGCGACTGCAGAATCGCCGATGGCGCCAGAGGAAAAGAACGAGGCTGTTGAAGTTTTGACCTTGGCCCCTGCTGTGTTGGAGCGCGAGCACGCCCGAGAGCTCCAAGTCGAGGGTGCGTCGATTCGCCTGATTCGGTGGCTCGAAGGGCTGCTCGAGCGCGGACTTGTCGCTATCTTGGGGCATGACCAAACTGCATTGCTTCTTTGCCCTACTCCTTGCCTCGATTGCGTGGCAGAGTTCTGATGCTCAAGACTTCAAGCGCGTCCCTGAGCGCGTTCAAGATTCGCCGGGCTGGGCACAGATGATGTACGCGCCGGCGCCAAATTTCCACGAAGTGGTGGCGCTCCGGCAGGCGTATTGGTCGGAACACCCTTACGAGAAGACGCTCGACGAGCGAAACTTTAAGCACTGGCTAATGCAAGTCGAGCACCGGGTTGACGACGCGGGAATGATCATCGAGGCTGGGGCTTGGGCAGCCCAAGAATTTGCGAGAACTGGCGGGGTTGCTGGTCAGATTCAGCGGGCAGCGGCGGCTGCAACCGATCCAAATTGGCATGCAATCGGGCCGATGGACACATACACGCTGGGGTCGCAAGGCAGCGAAGCGGTTTCATGGCAATGCAACGCGTACTGCTTTGATCAGAGTGCGAGTAACCCTGATGTGGTGGTGGCGGGAATTGAGGCCGGCGACCTGTTCAAGTCGACCGATCGCGGGCTGAATTGGCTTCCGATAACGGCCAATTTAGGGGTGCGCACCGTGACCCAGGTTTCCATCGCGCCTTCAGATGCAAGCCGCATATATATGACCGCGAGCAATACGCTG
>CALACF010000482.1 GCA_937890245.1 uncultured Flavobacteriales bacterium | reverse complement strand
GAGGAGCGCGTCGCCCACGAAGTCGCCCTTTACGGGAATGACTTCAACGGCTACAACCCCACAGACTTCACCACATCCATGGAACGTATGGCGATGACGCACGCGTTTTTGCTGGCCATTCCCGGTCCCAAAATGATGTACCAGTGGGGCGAATTGGGCTACGACACCTCCATCCAGTCATGCGGAGACGGCACGTTTTCCGTAGACTGTCGCACCAACCAAAAGCCGCACCCATGGGCCGAAGCAAACGACCCCGACCGCCGTAAACTCGCTCGTACTGTTGCCGCCCTGTGCTCCCTGAAGCGCGACCAACCGGTCTTCTCGACCGGTGACTTCTCGCTCGACGTCGGCGGCATGGGCAAGCGCATCCACCTCTTTAGTCCGAATCAAAATGCCGTGCTCTGCGGCAACTTCGATGTGGTCGGACTTGACATGGCGCCCGGCTTCCCGTACGCCGGCACATGGTACGACCACCTCAGCGGTGCCTCGCTCGAAGTCAACGACATCAATGCAAGCTACTTTTTTGCACCTGGCCAATGGCATCTCTGGCTTGACACGCCGCTCGACACGCCCGATCTCACTTCACCGCTCGCGCTGCTTTCAGCCTGCAACGAGCCGTCAGCTGTGAATTTTGGAGCGGCTGAAAGCTGCCAATTCGAGGTCGTTCTCCGGCTCGACGCATCTAACATCGTTGCTGCGGGCTCGGTTTCCAGCGTTGGTTTCTATGTTGCTGGATCCTTCCAGGATTGGCAGTCTGGTGATACGCCCATGACCGAGGTGAGCGACAATATTTGGGAAGCCTCTTTTATAGCTGCTGACGGGGCAATGATTGAATACAAATTCCTCAACGGAACGCTTTGGGACGACGCAGAACTCGTCCCCTCTGGCTGTGGCCAAGTTGACGAATTCGGCGGTTTCAATCGGGCCTTGATCGCGGGGCCTGCCACATACAGCACGGACCCTGTCTGCTTCGGCGGTTGTGCGTCCTGCGGAGCTGTGGTCGAAGTAACAGGTTGCATGGACCCGACAGCGCACAACTTCAATGCGAACGCGACAGAAAGCGACAGCTCCTGCACGCATTTGCTCACCTTCATCGTTGACGTAGCAGCCTTGGATGCAGTCGGCATTTCCACAGCCAGCATGCACATTGCGGGCTCCTTCCAAGGTTGGAATCCTGGTGGTTCTCCCATGTCTGATCCCGTCGATGGTACGTGCAGTATCACACTACCTGTGCCCGACGGCCTTGCCGAGTGGAAGTTCCTACTTTCCGGGGATTGGTCGGGAGCAGAATCAGTGCCTGAGGCCTGCGGCGTCGACAATGGCTTGGGCAGCTTCAACCGTTCTGCTACTGTTTCAGGATCCGATTTGGCCCTGTCCACGGTATGCTTTTCAGGCTGCAGCTGGTGCAATGTTCCTACGACCAGCTGCGCAGAAGACATCAACGAAGACGGGATGGTTACCGTCGCTGATATCTTGCTGCTGCTGGGTAGTTTCGGTGTCGCTTGTCCTTGACTTGGTAATGTCAGTGCTGAATCACCAGCGGCTGAACAATCAGTCCTGTTGAATCAACCGAACGCACGAAGTACATGCCCTCGGCCAAATGCTTCACTGGCACCTTCCATGGCGAGGCCGCTTTTTGTCGGTCTTCAATCAAGCGGCCGGTTGCATCGACAATCTGCAGATGCCTTGCCGCGTCACCTGGCCAGCTGATTTGAACGTGCTCGTCAGCGGGTGATGGGAAAACAGCAATGGACATCGCCAGGTTTTCATCAACGCCGTCAATAGTGGAGAACCGAATCTCTGGAAATCCGTTCAATACATCGCCATACGACTGGCCGGGGACTGCTGTCCAGCTGTCTTCTGACGCGAGAATTTCTCCATCGAGCCATAACTTGAACTGTAGCATTTCTGGACCTTCCGTGTACACGGCCATCGCTCCAAAGGTATTTCCGTTCCATGCGCTCAGTGGCATCGACGCGCAGCAAATGCCATCTGCAAACACCCCCAAGTACGCCTCGCCCACAACGGGCCACTCATCAACGGTAACGCGCCCGACAATCTGGGATGCAAAGGGAAGGCGGTTGACGTCCCATCCTGTCGCAGCTTGCGCAGCAGCTGCGCCATCTGTTCTGAGCGTAGGCGTCACGCTTTCAAACTGCCCGCCCCCTGTGGCTTGCACGGTGATGCCGCTCAAGCTGCCCGGAAAGTACAAATTTGCGTCAGCTGAGAGCTTGACCCAATATGCACGCCCCGGCTCCATGGACTGGAGCGTGTTGAGAGCGGCGGGGTTGTCGATATGAAAGACCAGCCCATTTTGCCCGTCAATCACCCGCTCCAAACTCCCCATGATGCCATCCAACGCCTCCTCAAGAGGCAATTCTTCTTGGGGCACGAATCCGATGATGTTCCAACCCTGGTGAAGCACCAACGGCGTGTTTTCAGGATCAAGCGGAGCGCCTGCAGATGTCCAGATCGCATCGCTCTCCACTTTGATAACAAAGCCTGCTGCGTCTGATACATTGACCAAGGTGTTGAACACTTCGGGGATGCCTGGGGTGTAATTTCCTGATAATGCAAACTGGTTGTCACCCAATACTTTGAGCAAATTTCCGTTCAAGGCCGTTTCAAATACGCTCGCAACACTGGGGTCAGCTTGCTCGAGCGGCGTTGAAACGTAATTCCATCCAGCTTGCAGCGCAACATCTAATGAGAGGTCCTCACAACGGCTGTCGATCAACACGGGGTTCTCAAACGACCCATGCTCGCCGTTAATCTCCACCTCAAGCGATCCGTCAATGGGGCAGGTCTCGCATGCGTCATTTGTGGCGTCGAAATAGACAAACTGAACTTCGCTCGTTGCTTCAGCACCTTCTAAGTAGACCACCATGTTGATGTAGGTTTCACCTTCAAACTCGATGATTTCACCTTCGCCAACCAGTTGGTAGTTGATGTACGCTGCAACGATATCGTTGGCGCCCGCATTTTCTCCATCGCGGGTTACGCGTGCCAGGACGGTTGCAAGATTTGGGTAAACAGTCGGCTCACCCCAATTGGGCTCACATGCGCTGTCATACTCACAGCTGTCGTCACTGTCAGTGGCTTCTGGGTTGTAGTTGAGAGCGCCTGAATCTGTACAGCCTGGGATTTCGTCTGTGTCGCAGACGCCATCGTTGTCGCTATCAGCTTCGCACGTTCCGCCGCAGACGTTGAGGGCGTCGAGCTGGTTTCCGTCGCAGTCGCAGTCGTCCGCTGGCATGTCCGCGCATCCGCACGTGTATACTTCGCCTGGGCCATCGCAAATTCCGCAGGCGTCAAGCTGGGCACAAGATCCGTCGTCGTCTGTTGCTTCAGCGTCGTAGTTGCAGGCGGTGATATCTGTACAGCCTGGGATTTCGTCTGTGTCGCAGACGCCATCGTTGTCGCTATCA
>CALACF010000481.1 GCA_937890245.1 uncultured Flavobacteriales bacterium | reverse complement strand
TGTCCAGTGCGATGGCCCGGCCGTCAATCCACGCCCGCGTCACGTCGTTCGTGCGCATGTCGAGCGCGTCTCCCGAGGAAATGAACAAGATTGCGCGCTTGCCTTGCTCTATAGATCCGCACGTGGCGTCGATGCCAAAGATGCGCGCAGTAGAGAGTGTCAAGGCGCGGACGCCTTGCTCGTACTCAAGCCCGTAGGCAATCGCTGTGCCCGCATAAAAAGGCAGGTTTCGCGTATTCATTTCCGGCATGCGCCCCTCGCCCTGGATGCAGTATTGGACGCCCTCCGCCTCGAGCATCGCTGGCAAACGGTAACAGAGGTCCACATCGTCCTCGTCGTAGCGCGGGACTGTGTGGGTGCGCAAAAGCATGACGGCAATGTTGTTTTCACGCAAGGGATCGGCAAGCATCCAGCTGTCTTGGCCTCCGACAAGAACTAAGCGCGGCAGTTCCATGGCCCGTTTGAATCGAATGATCTCTGCAATTTGCTTGGCGTCGTGGGCGTGGATGAAGAGCGTTTGTGCTGCGGAAGCGCCGTCCGGGGCAAAGAGCCCGCCCATGGCCTGCATCGGCTGGTCCGTTTGGCGCAAATCTGAAGCCTCCCTGTGCGCACGGGCGCGATTGAAATAGTTGGTAATTTCGGCGAGGCGCTGGTCGTATGATTTCTGCCGGCCGATGATGGACTTCCCGTCCTTGCTGTGCTTGTGATGGGTTGAAGGCCAATTCAAGTGCACGCCATCATCTGTTCTCACAGCTGCATCCTCCCAGTTCCAAGCGTCGAATTGGACGACGGAGGAGGTGCCCGAAATGGTGCCGCCGCGCGGCGTGATTTGTCCGAGCAGGACGCCGTTTGTTCGAACGGTGGGCGTGATGTCAGACGATGAATTGTACGCGCTGAGCGCCCGGACATGGGGGGTGAAGGTCCCGACTTCGTCGTAGTCGCGGGTTGCGCGCACGGCGGCTACTTCCATGAGGCCGAGCGTGGAGTTGGGAGCGATGAAACCAGGGTAGACGTGTTGGCCTGCCGCCTCGATGACTTGGATGTAGCGTTTCGGGTCGGCGGCCTTTCGGCGGCCGACGAAGTTGAAAACACCGTCGGCAAAGCCGATGGCCGCGTCTTCGATCACGTCGCCCGTGCCGAGGTGGGCGGTTGCGCCGAGAATCAGAACGGATTCCGATTGGGGTGCGCCGGGGGTGAGGTTGGGCTGGGCCACGGCCGCGAAGGACCACAATAGCGTCGCCAGCAGGGAAGTCAAAGCTTTCATCAGTTCTCGTCGTTTACCGTGTCGCAGTGATAATGGGGTGCGCGGCGGTCTTTTGGCGGCGGCTTGCTTTGGGCCGGATCGTCGGTCATTTTCTGGATCAGTCGGGCACGTTCCACGCGAATCTCGTCGCGCAATTCAAGGTCCCGATCGATGTCAAACAGGCGGCGGCCGTCGACAAAAGTTTGCTGCGGCTGGGCGTACACCGAGAGCGGGTGGTCA
>CALACF010000480.1 GCA_937890245.1 uncultured Flavobacteriales bacterium | reverse complement strand
CGAACTCCTCAAGCCCTACCTCACCGAGCGCCGCCAAGCACGCTTTGAGGAAGTGCTCGACCGGAGAATGGACCGGGTTTGCGTGGTGGTCGAGGATTTGTTCCAGCCCCACAACGCGAGCGCTGTCGTGCGCAGTTGTGATGGCTTCGGCGTACAGAATTTGCACGCGATCGAAATTCAAAACGACTTTTCAGTGGTACAATCGGTGGCCAAAGGCGCTGGGAAGTGGATCGACCTCCACCACCACGATAGCGTCGAGGGCTGTTTTGATGCCTTGCGAAAGTTGGGCTATCGGATTGCGGTTACCTCGCCACATGCCGATGGCTACACCCCTGAAGATGTGCCGCTAGACAAGCCACTTGCCGTGGTGTTCGGAAGTGAAGGGCCAGGCGCCTCGGATGCTGTACTGAATGGCGCCGACTGCACGATCCGCATCCCGATGGAAGGATTCACAGAAAGCTTTAACATCTCTGTTGCAGCAGCTCTGACTCTCAATGATATAACCAGGCGCGTAAGAAGGGCTGACACGCCATGGAGACTCTGCAAAAACACCCGCAGTCGTTTGCTTGGGGATTGGGCTGAGCAGACGGTAAAAGATGCGAAGAACATCCTGGAATTCGAGCGTCAACGCCGAGCGCATGCAGCAGATTGACACGGGCTATCGTGCAATTTTGCGCATGGCTGCACCCATTTCGATGGGCGCATTCGTCCAATTCCTTGTCGTACTCACCGACAACTTCTTTTTGTCTCGCGTTGGCGAAGCTGAGATCAACGGTGCTGGTAACGCTGGACTGCTTTACCTCACGTTCTCCATGGTCGCAATGGCGACCACGAGCACAGGCCAGATTCTCATCGCCCGGCGCATCGGTGAGAACGACCGCGCTGCCGGTTATCGCCTGGTGCGCACAGGTGCACTCGTCATGCTCGGCATGGCTGTCGTGTTGCTTTTCGGGCTCAACTTGACCACGCATTGGCTCGCCGACAACGTCCTCAGCGACCCAAGTACTACACTGGTTTTCAAGAACTTCATGGCTGTTCGAATGTGGGGATTCTTCCCTTACTTCGGCATGCTCCTGCTCACCGCATTGTTTCTCGGAACCGCGAGATCTAAAATTTTATGGTGGGTCACCCTGGCAACCTCGCTCATCAACATCGGTGGGGACATGGTGTTGATCTCAGGCAAATACGGCTTCCCCGCGATGGGCGCTGAAGGTGCTGCTTTGGCCAGCTTCGCGGCCGAATGCTGTGGGTTTGCTGTGCTTCTCGTTGGCGTTATCGCACGTCACCCCTTGCTCTTGATGCGTTGGCGTGGACGCTGGCTGAATCGCGAAGAAATTGGGCGCTGGACCCGACTGGCCCTGCCCATGATCGCGCAACTCACCGTTTCAATCGGCACCTGGGCCCTGTTCTTTTTTCTGGTCGAACATGTTGGGCCAATGGAGCTGAAAGTCAGCCACGTAGCGCGGAATTTCTTTATGATTGCCTTTTTCATCGTCACAGGCGTTCGGCAAACTGGCCAAACCTTCGTCAGCACGCTGCTCGGAGAGGGGAACCGTGATCAGGTCAACTCCACACTTTGGCGACTGATCACCGTCAACCTCGTCGGCGTCAGTCTGGTAGCGCATGGCCTCTGGCTATACCCCGCCGTTTTCGCTGCGCCATTTTTCATAGACGACCCGGTGGGGCTCGATGCGACGATCCGAACCTTGCCCGTGATTTTTGGCGTCATGCTGATTTATTCGTTCACATCGATTCTTCTCGCTGGCATCCAAGGCGCCGGTCACACCCTGCCAGCGCTACTTATTGAGGGCCTCGCCATCATCCTCTACGTCGTTATCGCCGTTCAAATCACACTTGTAAACCCGCTTCCAATTTGGCGAATCTGGCTGCTAGATTACCTGTATTTCGCCGCCATGGGCCTCGGCGCATTGTTCTTTCTCTGGCGATTTGACTGGAAGTCCAAGGCGGTCTGATCCATCGTATTTTTGAGGCCAATTCCACCCGCAACCAGCAAATCAATCGCGCACTGCAAACCGCCCGAAATCAAGCAATATGAAAGTCGTATTCATGGGAACCCCAGATTTTGCCGAAGCCGCGCTGCGCGCATTGGCGGCTTCAGACCACACGGTGGTCGGTGTGGTATCTGCGCCAGACAAGCCCGTCGGACGAGGCCATCAGATCGCCCGTCCAGCTGTAGCTGAAGCGGCTGTGGAGCTGGGCTTTGCGCTGGCACAGCCCGTGAAGCTGCGCGACCCCGAATTCCTTGCATGGCTTGCCGATAAGCAGGCAGATGTGTTTTGTGTTGTGGCCTTTAGAATGCTGCCAGCAGTCGTTTGGCAGATGCCCTCCAAAGGCACGATCAATGTCCATGGCTCGCTGCTCCCGTTCTATCGCGGGGCAGCTCCGATCCAGCACGCCGTGGCGCGCGGCGAGACCACCACGGGCGTCACCTCCTTTTTCATCCGGGAAGAAATTGACACGGGCGCCGTGCTTTTGCAGCGCGGAACGGCCATCGAACCCGACGACACAGCCGGCTCGGTCTACGCTCGCCTGATGCACGAAGGCGCGCTCCTTCTTGTGGATACGCTCGACGCATTGGCCTGCCAAACCCTCCACGGCGTACCGCAGTCCGACTTGATCAGCCTCTTCGAAAACGAAGGCCGCGCGTTTCACGACGCGCCCAAGCTCTTTAGAGCTGACGGCGAAATCAACTGGGACCGCCCGGCGACAACCGTCGATTGCTTTATTCGCGGAATGACTCCCCATCCGGGCGTTTGGACGATGCTCAACGGCAAGCCGCTCAAAGTCCACGCCGCGGCTATCGGCCAAGAAAAAACCGGCGCATACGACAGCGATCGCGCCACAGGAATATGTCGAACTGAGCAGGGGCGCCTATG
>CALACF010000479.1 GCA_937890245.1 uncultured Flavobacteriales bacterium | reverse complement strand
ATTGGCGTCTCCCTTCTTGCCTGAGCATGAAGATTTGGCGTCTCCCTTCTTGCCTTTGCAGCATGAAGACTTGGCGTCAGCCTTCTTGCCAGAGCATGAAGATTTAGCGTCACCTTGGTCAGCGCTAGCAGATTGAGTTGTTTGGGCTTTGTCATTCGCAGCGGGTGCATCGGACTGAGCTGAAAGAGTGGCGCCGAAGAAAACCAAGGCGCTCATGAGCAAGATGTGCTTCATAGTTGTAATATTTTGTAAAGGCAAGATACGACGCAATTCGAGCGTTTGTAGTTGCATGCGCCGTATTTTCGCTTGCGTTGGCAAAGTTCATGCACCCGTTCAAAGGGAAATACTTCCGATTTCAGGCCCTAATCGCTGCACTGTTGATCCATGTGGCCGTGCTCTCGGTCCTTGGATTCGTCCAACTCGATGCGGTTGACCCCGTGCCGCAATTCGTTGAGGTGCAGTGGGATATTGAGCGCGTCGACCCCATCGTGTCGCAGTCCTTGGAGCAGCAATTGTCCGACAGACTGCAAGAGCAAATTGCCAACTTGGCCTCGGATCTAACAGCTGATAAAACTGACGAGAAACAACAGTCGCTCGACGGTGATGCGGTTGACTTTGCTGGGGAAGTGGAGGCCGAGCTGTCGGAATTTGAACGGGCAACCTTTGAGGAATTGGCACAGTCGAGGGCGCAGGACGCAGGCACGGCGACGCCAAACGATCTGGCGCCCGATGCGACGCCTGACCTGAACAGCAACGAGCCATCCTATGATTGGCAGGGCAAGGCCTACAACGGGCGGGTCACAGCTGAATACGATTTGGGCGGCCGCGTGGCGCGCAATATTGATATCCCTGGCTATCGATGTGAAGGAGCGGCCGAGGTGGAACTAGAAATCGAAGTGGCGCCCGATGGCTCGGTTCGTTCGGCTGTGGTCGTCAGTAGTGCCAGTAGTGAATTGTCTGGCGAAGAAACATGCGTCGAGCGAGAAGCCGTCAAAAGTGCGCTCCGATCGCGATTTGTCGCCCAATCGGACGCGCCCAAGCACCAATCTGGCCGGTTGACCTACCGTTTCGTTCCTCAGTAAATTAGCAGGGTGTCTGATTACGCCCTAGCCACGTAATCGGTGAGGTATGCAAACTTGGGCGTCAGTTCGCCGCGCTCATCGGTTTCCGAAGCGTAGGCCAACACGCCTTGGGGATCGCCATCAATCAAATGCGGAAGGACCTTGTCCATGAGTACCGCTCCGAAATCGGCGCTTGCGTCTCGTGGCAATTCGCACGGCAAATTGTCCACGGCCATCACAGTGATTGCACCTGGGTGGTGGATGTCCACAACACACTCGTCCTTGGGGCAGTATCCGGATATCGGATCGGTAATCGTTGTTGGTGCCAGCGTGCAGGCTACTGGACCATCAATGTCGCACGAGATGTCAGCTACCACGCGAATCCGCCAATCCTCATCACGCATATCCTCGCGGCTGAACAAAAAGGGAGAGCCCTCAGACCAATAATGCCCAGCAATAAACAAGTCAGCCTTTCGTGCAAAGGCCATGAATGTGCTCTCGTAACCGGTTGGGTCCGAGCGAAATTCCTTGGGGTCGAACCCGCCGTCGTTCATCCGCCGGTTGTAGTCATCAAGCTGCAAATGCGTGAAAACGGGTTCGGCGTATTCTTCGCGCAAGAAGTCCACTGGGTGTACTTCCCGAATTTTCAGTCGATTCAGGATTTCTAGCGCCCCGCATCCAACGCGGCCGTGCCCCGTCAAAATGACTTTTGTGTTGGGTGCCAACGCAACATTGGCCAACAAATGGGCCTCCATCTCAGCGCGGTCCTCACAATCAATCGCCCGCGGCAAGGCGTAACTGCGGTCCTTCATGCCGAGTGCGCGGAATCCGTTGTAGCATCCGACGATCCCCGCATAGCGCCCGAATCCAATGATCCGACCCGCCCCCGGACTGCGCAAGAGCTCATAATCTATGAGCCGTATACGCTTGTTCATGACCGCCTTGAGCAGCTGAGCATTGTAGGGTTGCAGCTTGT
>CALACF010000478.1 GCA_937890245.1 uncultured Flavobacteriales bacterium | reverse complement strand
CTTCGCGATCAAACCATTGTAGGTAACTCTCAAAGGAAACGGGCGCCCAGGTCACAGGGTTAAAATCCCCGCGCGAAACCAACAGGGCGTCGTTCCAAATGGCGAGCTTTCGTGCGCCGTCCACGGGCTGAGAAGCAATCAGCGCGTACGTATTCACGTCGTAGTGGTAGACTGTGTCTTCAGCTGCGACGTACAAATCGTCCCCCTCGACCAGCAGGTCTGACGCAAAGTGGTGACCATAGTAGGTTTTCAGCACCTCGTAGATGCCATCTGCCTCTGTGTACACCCCCAATGTCGGCCACTCAATGACCTCGCCCGTGTCGAAGTAAAAACCGCCTTCGCAAAGCACCAGCACCCTGTTCTCATCCTGGGCTTTTACAGTAATCGTGTACAAGGAAGCGCAAGCCGCGAAAAATAGTGCGGCCAATCCGCCGTTGTGGGAAAGAGGTGAAGTCATTTATGCTCGTAGTTAAGCGCGAAAATAGGACTTTGCCTACCTTGTCGAACATCTGCGATTTCAACATGCCGTTCACAACAAAGTTCATATTTCTCGCCCCTCTGGTCCTTTTGATGTTGTGCGCAGCGGGGTGCAAGCCGAAGACCTTTAATTTCGAAGACAACACCCCGCCACCCTATGACGGTGTGCCGTCCATCGTCATCGACGCGTATGTCAATCGCATGTGGATTGACATGATGGGTCGCGAGCCCTTGACCAGCGAGCGCGACGAGGCAAGAGAAGAGCTGCGCGCTGGAGCGCTGAGCATCAACACCCGCAAGGCCCTGATCGACCGGCTGAGAACGACCACCAGCGGAGGGGTTGACTACCCCAGCGAATATTACCACAAACTCGCTCTGGACTTAAACGCACGATTTCTCGATGGTGCATCCATGGAACAAATTGCCGATCAGGAACAACAATACCGCGGATTCGCCAGCCAAGATTCAGCCGACGGCAACATGTTGTTATACCAATTCTGGACGATGGAAGCCGACAAGCTCGGCGCAATTCCAGCCAACGTCATCCGCTACCGCCTCGGCGAGATTGACTTCGGAAACTTCTCCAAAACTTTCGCTTTCAACGGCTTGTACGACGAGATTAACATGAACAGCTTCAACTTCATCAATGCGACGTACGATGATTTTTACAGCCGGTTTCCCACTACACAAGAATTTGAATTGGCATATGGAGTGATTGAATACGGCGAAGCTGCGGGGGTGATGGGCATGGCTGCAACCGACAAATCGAGTTACCTCGACGCACTCATCGGCAACGCGGAATTCGACGAGGGCACGGCGCGCTGGGCGTATGCCTTATTGCTGGCGCGCGAACCCACTTCGGCCGAAGTCCTACTGCACATAACAACCCTGGGGTCCCTGGGCGATTTCAGGCTCCTCCAACGCGAAATCCTATCCTCCGATGAATATGCCGACCTATAAATCCGCGGGAAAAACAGTGCTACTGGGGCTGGCGGCCTCGCTGATGCTCGCCTCGGGATGCCGCCCTGAGCCTGAAGTGACTTTCGATTTGCTGCCGCTTGAGGTGGGCGCGGACGGAGCGGAAAAGGACCGCCTCAAAACGAACGACCAGTGGATCTCCATCCTTTATGCCAACCTCTTCCAGGAAACCCTGCCTGCCGGCGAGCTCTTTGAAATCAAGCAATGCCTGGCTTCGATTGGCGACCAAGAGATTGGGCGTGCCGTGGTCTTGGCCAATATGATGGCCAGCGAGGACGTGTTGCTTCCGAGCGAGCAGGAAATGAACGCCGATCTCGATGCCTTCATCCACGCAACCTATGTGCGCTTTCTCGTCCGCTACCCTACCGAGGCCGAGACGACTTGGCTTGCCAACTTCGTTGAGAACAACCCGGCGATGACACCTGAATTGGTCTACACCTCATTTGCACTGAGCGACGAGTACCTCTATTACTGATCGCGAAAAACCACTGAACCATGGACCGACGAAAGTTTATACGCAAGACGGGGCTCGCAGCAGCGGGACTCGCCGCCGCGCCTTACATCCTGCCCTCGGGCCGACTCTTTGCAGCTTCGGGCCGGCGCGCCGCCGACCACGTGGTCTTTGTGGCTTTTGCTGGTGGCGTACGTCAGCAGGAGTCGGTGCTACGCAGGTACGTTGACGACAGTCAAGGCGAGCCTTACCCTGGCAACATCATGTACAACATGCTCAATGGAGCGCCCCCGATAGCGAAGATTGTCTACGGAACGGGTGAAGGTGGAGCGACGCCCATCCCTTCAATTTTGGGCAGTTCACTGGAAGCACAAGGAACCCTGTTCGCTGAGGTGAACGCCGTTTCGGCCGGACATTTTGCGGGCATGAACTCTCTGGTGCAGGGCGCCACAGCGGTGAGTCAAGGCCTGAAGCAACGACCGATCAACCCCACTATTTTCGAGTACCTGCGTCGGCACGGCGGCTACAAGGCAACCGACACATGGTTTGTCGGCAACACCATTGGCGGATCGCTCCCCCTGCTCAACTACAGCGAGCACCCCGATTACGGCCCGCAATACGCCGGCAACTTTTTCGCCCCGGCTACAACCTTCCTCGGCGAAGGCCAAGACCACTTGAAAAACGCCCAGATCTACCACCCAGAAAACGAGCTCGACCCGATGCGCCAGATGAAGGCCTTCCTCGATCAGCAGTTCAACGCAGACGGGTCTGGCGGATTTGGCGGCGGTCTAAACAACACCCCCGAAGAACACGAAGCGATCAAAAACTTTATGAAGCTGATGTTCGAGAAGGTAGACGCTGGAACGGTCAACTTCCCTCCCATCACATCGACTGGCGACGCGGTGGCTGTGGGCTTTGCCTGCGAAGTCATCAGTGAATTCACGCCGGCATTTACCATGGTAAACTTGGGGGCGGTCGACAATTGTCATAGCAATTTCTCAGGCTACCTCTCGGCCATGCACAGGGCCGATCACGCGGTGGGGCATCTCTGGGAACACATCCAGAACACGCCGGGAATGGCGGGAAATACGACGATGGTCATCACCCCGGAATGTGGACGAAATCTTGAGCCAAACAATATTCTGGATGAAAACGACTGGCGCGCCTTCGACCACAGCGATGAAAATTCCCTGCGCATCTTTTCCATGCTCGTAGGGCCGACAGCCCCGGCTGGGCTGCAAGTTGGCAGCGAGGGCAACCCAATCGGCATGGTCACCGACAGCATGATGACGGTGGCCGATTTACTCGGCGTCATGCCCGAAGTGCAGGCTGGCGGAATGACCTTGGCCGGTACCACTTCGCTTTTCAACCACATCTGATGCGGCGCGAGTTTCTCCTTCTTTCCACTTTCACGATCGTGCTGGTTTGGAGTGCTTGCACGCCCGATCCATTGAATCCCTACGACGACATCCCACCCATCATCGACATGGGCGGTTTGATCGTTCCCGAGCCACCTGTTGGCAGCTTTGGCTGGATTCATCAGCAGGTTTTCAAGCCCACGTGTGCCAATTCTGGATGCCACGACGGATTTTTCGAGCCCGATTTTCGGAGCATCAGCTCCGCTTGGAACACCTTGGTCAACCAAGACGTCATCTCGAACGACGCCGACTTCACCTTTGATCACCGCGTGGTACCTGGCAACGCCAATGCGTCTTTGCTGATTGAGCGCCTCACGGTCGATATTCCGAACAGCTCCGGCATGATGCCCTTGGAGGTCGATCCCGGCTCGGATTACGAAGAGCGCCGACAGGAGTACATCGACGCCATCACGGCCTGGATCGAGGGCGGCGCAGCTGACATGAATGGCGTCCCCGCCCCTATTGGCGGAACCAAC
>CALACF010000477.1 GCA_937890245.1 uncultured Flavobacteriales bacterium | reverse complement strand
AAGAGGGCCGCCTACGACAGACGCCCCGAGGTCAAAGCGAGGAGGGCCGCCTACTACAGACGCTTTGATGTCAGGAACAACAGAGCATTGCGACCGGGCGCTGTGGACCGCTACGCCGACTTTATCGCTGGTCAAGTGGAATGGCTGGAGGCGCATGGGAACGACACAGGCGCACGTAGGCGCACACAGGCTTCTTTGCCGGTGAAGCACTGGGACGAGCGTATGGGGTATCGGTCTTCAGCCAGCGAGAAAGTCGGGCGGGTTCCTGTGGCTCGTTCCAGGTCTAATGAAACGAGCGCCCCCCGCGTGCTGCGGACCACGATCCGAGGCAGGCAGGTTGAGATCACCTGGGATGGGGAGGATATCACCGTGCGGGACGCCTCCACGCTCAGGGAGCTTCACTTGGACAGCGTGCAGTTTTTGGAAGCCCACCGCCTCGTGGCTGAGAGACGCACGGACGCAATGTGATCGCTTTCACATAAAGCTCGCGCATTACGTCCGTTGAGAGAAGTCGGCTGAAACCTCGACACCGACCTCAACACCGATCTTGACATCCATGAGCTATGGATGTATTGTCGGGGTCTAAGGTATTTGTGACAACAGAGAGGGAGGGAATATGGCTACGAAGGGGCATCGGACGATTTTTCCACAAAAGATTCGACAGCAGACGTTGCACGGCGTCATGCCTGGTTATATCTGGGCGCAATGGTTTGATCGCCAAGCCTTGCTCTCGGCACTGATGGGGGCAGGTGTCTCAGCAGGGGACACCCTCTGCTCATTCGTCGTTGGACTGCCAGCGACGAAACGGGCGATCCGGTTAGCGAAGGAGGCGCGATGACGAAGAAGAAGGAAGAAGAGGTGGCAGCGCCACCAGCCCCGTCGGGCCTCGGGTTGCTCAGGGTTCCGTTCCCCGAGCATCAGATCAGCCAACTGCCAAGGGGGGGTATTACGCTTTCCTATGTCGGCCACGCGGCGCTGACCGACAGGCTGCTCGATTCTGACCCTGCCTGGAACTGGGAACCGATGGCGGTCACCGCCGACGGCCTCCCGAAGTGCGACGAAACGGGCGGGTTGTGGATCAAGCTCACCGTGTGTGGCGTCACGCGACTGGGCTACGGCCACGCACCCGACAAGCGTAGCCCCGGCGACCGTGAGAAGGAAGTCATTGGGGACGCGCTCCGGAATGCGGCCATGCGCTTCGGCGCAGCCCTCGACCTCTGGCACAAGGGCGACCTGCACGCCGTTGCCGACGCGCCGGCCGAGGCACTGGACAAGCCAGAGGGCTACGACGACTTCGTGGACGTGTTCAACGATGCCGCGCAGGACGGCCTTGAGTCGCTGCGAGCGGCGTATAAGGCCGCGCCCGAGGACTATCGTCACTACCTGACGACGGTCGATACATCTAACTACGATGCGGCGAAGGCAGCAGCCACGAAGGCCGACGCCGCGCCAGTCTCCGGGGTGTTTTAATGATCCTCTCAACGCACCCGCAGGGTTCTCCTGAGTGGCTGGCCGACCGTGTCGGCCTTGCCACGGCCTCTCGTGCCGGGGACATCGTCGCCACGATCAAGAGCGGCGAGGCGGCGGCGAGGCGCGACTACAGGTGGGAACTCATTTGCGAGCAACTCACAGGAGAGGCGCAGCCGGGTGGCTTCATCTCGGAGGCGATGCAGCGAGGCACCGACATGGAGCCGATCGCCAGGGCCGCCTACGAGGTACGCACCGGCTCGTTGGTGATGGAGGCTGGCTTCGCCCGCCACGACACGATCCAGGCCGGGGCGTCAGTTGACGGGCAGACCAATAACTGGGCTGGGCTGGTAGAGATCAAGTGCCCAAAGACGGCCACGCACATCCGGTATCTCCGCTCCGAAAAAATTCCGTCAATTTATCTCCCCCAGATTATCCACCAGGCATGGATTACTGGGGCGCGGTGGGTGGACTTCGTAAGTTTCGATGACCGAGTGCCGGCAAATCTCCAGTTGTTTCACATGGGGTGTCACATCGAAGAGGACGTCATACAGGACCACGAAGCGGCGGTGGTGGCCTTCCTCAGTGAGGTGCAGGACGAGGTGTCTGCGCTTCGCGCATTCAACCACCCACGTCGATCCTCACCGCCGTCGAGCAGAAAATAATCGAAATCGGTATCAGTGAACTGCGCAGTGGAGTGGAGAAAGAAGTGGAGACAGCATGAGTAGCGACAATAAAGTCCGGAAAGACAGTCCGATATTCGTTAAGTGTTCGGCGAAAGAACACACGTTTCCCAACGGCGGAAGCGTGCTCAATTTCAGCATGAAGGCGTCCGATATGCACGCGCTCGCCGACACGCACG
>CALACF010000476.1 GCA_937890245.1 uncultured Flavobacteriales bacterium | reverse complement strand
CCAGGCAACGGAAAACTGGCTGCAACGGCCTCTGGCCATTCAACCGCGAGCAAGTCGCCTTTGTTGCCCAGCTGCGGGCTCGATTCCACAATGACGACGGGAAACTCCAAGCCCTTGCTTTTGTGCGGGGTCATGATCTGGATGGAATCGCGGTCCGGCATCACGCGCACCCCGGTTGTCTTTCCCTTTCGTTTCCAAAAATCCAAAAATCCTGGAACGCCATGATCAATGGCTTCTCGTTCTGTGGCCAATTCCAACATCGCCTCAGCATGGCTCGGGAATTCCCGGTCCGCACCCAAGGCATGCAGGGCGCCACCCACTATTTCTACCAGAGGAGAACTGGCCAGGCGGCCCGTGTCAAAATCGGGCAGCAGTGAATTCAGCACGTTGGCAAACTCCACCTTGCGGGGGTAGCCGTTTTCGTCTTTACCAGCTGCAGCCTGCCATGTCGCCCACAGCGCCGACTCGTCCCAGGCTTCGCCCCTGTCCACCTTGAGCGCACCACAGGCCTGAACAAAGCGCACCATCGATCCCGCATCGAGCGGGTCGTTCAAGGCGGCGAGCAAATTGACCACCGCAAGTGGCGCCGGGTGCTTGCCCAATTGAAGGCTCTGCTCAGTAAAGGCGTCTATCCTATCGTCCAAGCCCGCCAAGTAGTCCGCAAATGCACTGACCGCCTTGTTCGTTCGAAGCAGCACCACAATGTCGCGCGGGACAAAGCCCGCCGAAATTGCCTCCCGGATCCGGACGACCATCCAGGCCCAAAGCAAGTTTTGCCGTTCGATGCTGTCCTTCTCTACAACCGCGCCGACTTCAACCAGGCCGTTGATTTCTACCTGGGCCTCCTGCGTCAAGTCATCATAGGCGCCTTTGAACGCTTCAGGCAGGTCTTCCGCCAAGGTCTTGTACAACGCGTTGTTGAAGTGAACGATGGCCTCTGACGACCGCCAATTGTCACCCATCGGCGGACTGACCACCGCATGTTTCATGGCCAATTGTGCATCGCCAATGGCCTGCGACTCCCAGGGGTTGTCAATCTCAGGCAAGCGATGAAGCTGCTGAAAATCGCCATTTCTCCAGCGATAAATCGCCTGCTTCACGTCCCCCACAACCAGGCTCTGGTGGTGGGTGGCCAGTGTCTCGGACACCAGAATCGACAAGTTCTGCCACTGCATCACCGAGGTGTCTTGGAACTCGTCGATGAAAATATGCTTGTACCGCTCACCGGTTCGTTCAAACAGGTAGGCGGCGGGGTTTTCCCGAATCGTTCTTGAGACCAGCTCATTGAGGCCCGAAAAGGTCCGGATGTTCTCCTCCTGTTGGACCGCATCCGAGGCCGCGTGGATGGCGCTCAACGTGGCCAGCAAGGGAATTTGCTTGACCATCAAGGCGCGCGTCTTGTGGGCCTGGCCTTCCTCCCCCTCTGTAAGCGCACATATCTGTTCAACGACTTGGGCGATCCTGTCGTTGAACCTAGCCACGGCCTCCGCTGTTTCCGCGCTCGCCGTCTGGGGCGTGTGAGAACCGTTCTCAATGTGGACCCTGATCGAATTCGAAGGCGAACTGAGCGCACCATCTGACACCTTTTTCAGCCACTTAGGGAGGTATTTCCCGCTGAAGTCATCCAGGATGTTGGCCGATCGCATTTGCGAAAGCAGGCCACTTGCCGCTTCCTTTGCCGCCTTCTCCGCCTTCACTACGCCAGGTCGAAGTTCATTTCTGATGTCTTCATAGCCCTTGGGCGTAATGTCGCCAAGCATGGACAACAAACGCTTCATCTGCTCCTGCTCGAGGGCCTTGCCCAATTTGAGTAATTGACTGCGGATATTGGCATTGCCTCCATCCTCCACCGCTTCGTCTACTGCGGACTTGAGCAGGGAGGTGAGCGCCTTGTCTTCGCCGGTCGCCGTGGAGGAGACACGCTTAAGCACGCGGTCGACAGCCAAACCGAGGATTCGATCCGTGTCAAATTCCATCGTGAAATCGTGCTCAAGGCTCAAGTCCGTCGCAAAACCGCGCACAAGTCGGTTGACAAAGGCGTCGATGGTCATGATCGACAGGTCCGCAAAACGAGCGAGCATCACGGTATGGATGGACGTGGCGCGGGCCTTGATTTCAACAGCATCTAGTGGCGCTTTTTCCCGCTCGTCACGGGCGGTGAGGGACGAGAAGTACTTGCTTCCTTCTGGGTCGCTAGACAAGCCTTCAAGCTCGTCCAACACGCGATTGCGCATCTCCTGAGCAGCCTTCACAGTGAAGGTCAACGCGAGGATGCGCATAAAGTACTGGGCCGAGAACTTCGGATTTCCCGCCTGTTTCAGCGCCACGATCAAGTACTGCTCGACCAGCTTGTACGTTTTCCCCGAGCCTGCCGATGCGCGCAAGACGATGAAATTGCCAGAAGTTTTGTCAGAAGGACTTGCTGCGTGGGTCATGGAGGAACAATCGTCGTAGGCCGTGAAATTTCGCTAATAATGCAACCCCAATCACGTGTTTTTTGTCTTGCATGCGATTCCTTTGTGACGATGCAGAAATTTATGCCAATTCTAGGCCTCTTGGCCATGTCCTTAGCGCTCAGCCTTTCGAGCTGTCGCGAGCCCGATGTAGAACCCCTGCCCGGTCGGGTGGTCCTCACCGCTGACTTCACTTTTGGCGGAGAAGCGGTTGAATTGGGTGCAACCGCTGCAGACCACTTGGGCCACAATTTGAGGCTCGAGGGCTTCCGTTGTTACTTCGGAAGCGTCGAGGCATTGACCGAAGATGGGCGGGTAGAATTGGCTGATGTGGAACTCTACAACACGGGCGACAGCGCCTGGTGGTCGTGGGAGCTTCCCGCAGGCGAATACACCGGCCTGCGTCTGGGCATGGGGGTTCCTGCTGAGATGAACGCCGATATCGACCCCTCGATTTACGCCTTCAACCACCCGCTTGGCGTGGCAGAATCCGGCGGCATGTTTTGGACGTGGAACACGGGCTACATCTTCACCCGACTTGAAGGCAAGGCCGACCTTACAGGCGGCGAGAATTTCGACACGCCCTTTGCCTTTCACGTGGGTGGAGACCCGTTTTTTGGCGTCTTAGCAACGGATGAGTCCTTCACTGTGGAGCAGTGCAGTGCCGTCGGCTTCCGACTGCGGGGAGAGCTGCTCGACGGTTTGAGCGGAACGGACGACAGCATCGATTTGGCCGTGGATGCCATCACACACACAGGCGACAACATGCCATTGGCCGAGCGCTACAACGCGCTCTACCTGGCCTCCTTGACCGTGGAACGAAAATGAAACAAGGGGCGCGGTTGCTGGTTGGAACTGCGGTGATTGCCGCCGTACTGAGTCTTGCATCCTCATGCACACAATGCCCTGAATTTCATACGCCTACCGATGGCGTCGCGCCGGGAGCAACGCCTTTGGAGCTGTCCATCCCGCCCTTTTTTCCGCCCATGGATATCCCTGCGCACAATCCGCTCACCGAAGAAGGTGTTGAGCTCGGGCGCTTGTTGTTCTGGGAGAAGACCCTTTCCCAGGACAGCACCATGAGCTGCGGGTCTTGCCATTTGCCCGAGCGCAGTTTTGCGGAGCCCACCGCGTTTTCAACGGGCGTCACAGGTGAGGTTGGCAGCCGCAATGCCATGGCAATTGTCAATGTTGGCTGGGCCAGGAATTACTTTTGGGACGGGCGGGCGCCCACGCTAGAAGACCAGGCCCGCGAACCGGTGCCCCATCCGGGAGAAATGAATTTGGCCTGGGAAGTTGCGGAACAACGCATTGCTGCCAATCCGCTTTATCCACCCTTGATGATGGACGCCTTTGGGAGCGAGCAGGTGAGCGAGGACCGCATCGTGATGGCCATTGCCCAATTCATGCGGACCATGGTTTCGGCCAAAAGCCGATTTGACCAGTGGCGCAAGGGCGAAATCGAGCTGACCGACGAGGAGTTTCTCGGCTACGAGCTGTTCAACCGCGAGGGCGGCGACCCCGAGGTCGTGGTCGGCGGAGAATTCGGCGCTGATTGCTTCCATTGCCATAGCGAGGCTGGGTTGCAGTTCTCTGACTACTTGGCCCATAACAACGGACTCGACTCCGTGTTTTCCGACATGGGCGTCGGGGCGGTGACCCTTTCTTCGCTCGACAACGGCCGCTTCAAAACGCCGACCTTGCGCAATGTGGAGCTGACCGGACCCTATATGCACGACGGCCGATTTGAGACCCTCGAGGAGGTCGTTGATCATTACAATGCTGGGGGATTGCCTTCGGAGACGATCGATCCCTTCATGAAATACACCACCGGCGGCCTGATGCTGCCCGACGTGCACAAGGCGGCGTTGGTGGCATTCCTCAAGACCTTGACCGACCCCTCGTTTGGAGAGAATCCCAATTTCTCGGATCCCCACGAATAACCCGGCGCCTGTGAACAACTCAGCGGGGTCTTACACATAGGCTCAGGCCTTGCTGATACCTTGGGGCTGACGTGTTGATAGCCTCCCAAAATAAATTGAACCAATTGTTTGTCGCCTTGATGGCGCTGTTGACTTGGGGACCTATACAAGCCCAATGCCCACAGTTTACAGGCAATACAGTCCTGGCTGGCGTGGCGGAAACCGCCGCGACACCGCATTGGCTTCAATGCATCGACGGCGTCAACGACAACCCCCAACCCTTCACTTTCGAATTGACTGCGCTGCCCGCCGCTCATACTGGCGTGCTGGTTGACTGGGGCGATGGGTCCAGTGATATCGTTGGGAATTGGGATGGCAGCGCGCTGAATCACGCGTACACGCCTTCCGAATGGAACAGCTATACAATCACGGTGACCACGAGTTTTTGCTCCGGTGGGGTGCAGGGTGTACTCGTCCATGAATTGGCCAACCCCAGCGCATCGCTCAAGTACGGGGACATCAACGGCGGATGCGCCCCCTTCGAAGGGTTGCCGAAAGTGGACATCGACCGCGGATTCTCACCGACCTGGTCCTTCTCCATCGAATGGGGCGACGGCTCGGGCAGCTCCGCCTACGACATGGGCCAAATCCAAGCGGGCGCGCCATTCAACATCGACCCCTTCACCTCGGCAGACGGCGAGACCATCCACCGCATCTCCGGATTTTCTCACAACTACCAGGCATTCAACTGCGGTCCGGGCGGATGTGGCCATGATTTGATGCTCACGTATTCAAACTATTGCCTGCAATACAGCGCTGTGGACCCCTTCGACGGCACGCCCAACGGACCTGGCGAGCTCGAGGACGGTTTGAGCGACGCGTTCTTGACGTGGAACCGGGACGAGGCGGCGATCAACCTGTCGACGACTGTCCTTTGTTGGCCTGAATCACAGGTGCAGGTCGAGAATATCGCATGTGCCAATTGTTGTTCGAGCGGACAAGGGAACAACACGTCATCCAACGGGTTTGTGCGGCGAGAGCGCTGGGAATTGGGATCAGCAACGGGCGCGGAGGCGGGCGGAGGTGGCGGTGACCCGAGCCTGTGGACGGATTGGCTTGCTGCCTGTGAGAGCCAGCAGATTTACGACATCACCTTCCCCGGCACCGGCCAATTCACATTGAGCCTGCTGACCGAGAACATCTGCGGCGTGGACACGGCCGAAGTCGAGGTGCGTGTGATCAACCCTCCAACGGTAAACATTACAGCCAGTGCGGAGCCCATCTGCCCAGGTACCCCATTCCAATTTGAAACGGTCGCCTGGGGATTCAGCGCCCCAGGGGCAAGCAGCGATTTCGCCTTCAACTTTGCCTGGGGCGACGGGGCCAGTTCGCCCAACATCCCCATGGCCGGTGGCATGATTCCCTTCGAACAGCTCGTCGGGCAAAGCCATGCGTTCATCGGTGAGGGAAATTTCTCCGCCAGCGTCACGGTTTTCGCCCTAGAAGCGCCTGCCTGTACATCAACAGATGTGGTGCCCGTAGCAGTGTTGCCCGCCCCCACTTCGGGCATTGTGCTACCGGCGGACAGCTGTACATCTGCAATGAGCGTCCAAGCCGAGGACGCCTCCAGCGACGCGATGACTTGGGCTTGGACACTGGTCAATCCGCCCGTGGATTTGGGCAACGACGTCGTGCCGGCCGCCGTGGACTTGAGCGAAACGGGGACGTATTGGTTTGAACTGACGACCACCTCAGCGAGCGGTTGCAGCCACACGGCCAGTGAAAGTGTGTCGCTCAACGCCTTTCCCGTGGCCGCCTTCACCGCCCTCCCAATTTGTTTTGGTGCGGCGACGTCGCTGAACCCTTCAACTTCGACAACGAACGAAGATTTCGGCGGGCCGATCGTCGCGTATGACTGGATTTTCCAGGGCGGCAGCTCGGCAGCAGAATTTCCCGAGCCCGTGTTTGACGCGCCCGGCCTGTACAACGTCGAGCTCACCGTCACCACCGCCAGCGGATGCACTGACAGCACAGCCGTCGAGGTGGAAGTTCTCGACAGCCCGGTTGTCAACTTGATTGGTTCGGATACGACGGCCTGCGCGCCATTGGTCCTCGGCTTGAGCGCCTTGGACACGACCGGAACCCTGGCCATGGACGATTTGATCTGGGACTTCGGGCACGGGGTTCAATCGAGTTTGGATGCAGATGGGACACACGCCTTCCCCCACAATTTTACCGACGAAACCGTCGTCTACACCGTGTCTGTAGCAGCGGGCTTGAGCGGCGGCGTGGGCGGGTGTGGAAATTCCGAGAGCATCACCGTAGAAATTTTGCCCGCGCCGGCTATTTGGCTCGGCGATGGGCAGGCCTGCTCGGGCGACCTTTTCACCTTCGAAGCCGAAGCGTTCGGCGTGGCACCTGGTACTGAATGGACCTGGGTCGTCGAAAACGTGTACAACCAGACACTCGGCGCCTACGGCTCGGCTGAAAGCCAATTCCCCTCCTGGTCCTACCCCTTCATCAACCCCGGCAACACGACCGATACGCTGCTGTTCTCCTTGGAATTGGCATCACCTGGCGGTTGCGCGGCCCAGGAAAACGCGACCCTCTACCTACAGCCCGCCCTGACAGTGGACCTCGCCTCCGTGCTCGATTTGGCCGGCTCGCATTGCGCCCCATACACCTTGGAAGCCGCCGCCTTGCCCGTGCTCAACGCGAGCTGGGATTTTGGCGACGCCGCAAACGCTGACCTCCCTGGCGCCAACGCCCATACCTACTTTTCCTCCGATACGTTTACGGTGGTTTTCGAAGGCCAATCCATCTTCGGTTGTTGGGGGACGGACTCCCTGGAGGTGGCCGTCTTTGACGTGCCGGTGATCGCTTTGAGCTCAAGCGGAGCCGTTTGCTCGCCATTGCAATCCATGCTGACCCGCGAAGAATTGAGCAGCGGAAGCGCGGGCGCCGTGGGCTGGAACCTTGCCATCGACTTGGGCGCACCCGTTCCTTGGAACGCCTCCTCAGACACCAGCCTGTCGCTCGACGCGGGATTGCATCTGGCCGTTTTGACGGCGGTCAATGCCCACGGCTGTACAGCAGAAGCAGCGGCCGACCTGCTGGTCCACCCATCCGTCGAAGCCGGCTTCAGTCTGCCTTCAAGCGGATGCGCGCCAGTCAATATCGACATAGACGCCTTCGCCAGCGGCTCGGGCGACGCCGTTTCAACCTGGATCCTCAACTCTCAACTCGGGACAGACACCACCATCGGAGCTGTTCCTGGCGGGCCGGCATGGTGGACCAGCGGCGGCCAGGACTCGAGCGTGTGGAGCGTTGAAAGGACGGTGGTCGATTTAATCACTGGCTGCGAGGCCTTCTTCAGCGACAGCATTACGGTGGTCCAACAACCCACTGGCGGACTGAGTGTTTCCGGACTCTCTGGATGTGAGGTCGAGGCTGAATTGGCCTACTCCGGAAGCGCCGACAGCTACCTCTGGACCACGGGCGACCCCTTCGAACCGGGCGCCGTAGAAACGCCAGGCCCCAGCTTACAGCACGTATACGGCAATGCTTTGGGCACCGGATATTGGGCGACGGCAACGGTTGTTGCATCGACCGGCGGATGCGTTGACGAGCAAGAATTGACATTCGAGGTGCCCGCATGGGTTGCCGCAGAAATGGGGTTGCCCTTGGAAATTTGCTCGGGCGAAGTGGTCGACTTGGCCAACCTTTCAGTCGGCATCGAGGAGGGAGTGGGGATTGCCGCCGGGGCTTGGACTTGGACGATCGACGGGGTCGACATGGTGGCATTCGAACCACTCGGCGTGGTCTTAGAAGCGGCGGGCACTGCAAACGAAGTCGTTGATTTCGAACTTATTGCCGTGCATCCCGAAACGGGCTGTTCGGACATTGCCACGGGGCAGGTTGTGGTTTTAGGCACACCCGCCCCCGCCTTTTTGATCAACCCCGACGTGGTGGTGGCACCCGATTTTGATGCCGATTTGGTGGACTTGAGCGTGGCGGCAGCTGGATCCACAGCAGATTGGACGGTTTCGTCCGGCGGAGATGTCGCCGGTGGTGTGGTTTCATGGAGCGACGACGTATGGGGCGAACAGAGCGCGACGCTGACCTTAAGCAATGGCGGATGTACTTCAGCGGTGACCGAAACAGTGCTGCTCATCCCTCTGCCACCTTTGGTTCAGCTTGCAGGTGACACGACGGGTTGCGCGCCTTTGCAAGGTGTCTTCTCAGCATCCGTCGAAGGCGTAGTCGACAGCGTCGTGTGGGACTTCGGCGATGGCATGACGCGGGTTGTTTACGGGTCATTTGGCTTGGACGTTTTGCAGGGGTATTTCACGCCGGGCGAATACGTCGTAACGGCCACAGCATACGGGCCGGGTGGTTACGGGATTTCAGAGAACGTCTGGGTCGATGTGATGTTACAGGTAAACGCTGGCTTCACTGTATTCCCTACTGTCTGCCTCGAAGCTGGAGAGTCCGCAGAATTCACACCTTATATCAACTACCCTTCTGCGACATACGCTTGGGATTTCGGCGACGGCGGTGTGGACTTCACAACCGGCGGGATACCCGTGGCACACAGCTTCGACACGCCCGGCTCGCCAACCGTGCAACTCGTCGTAGAGCAAGGCGTCTGCAGCGATTCCACC
>CALACF010000475.1 GCA_937890245.1 uncultured Flavobacteriales bacterium | reverse complement strand
GGGCGGGATCTTCCTTTACCCCGGCACGATCTCCCGACCAGAAGGCAAACTGCGGATGCTTTACGAAGCCCAGCCATTGGCATTTTTGGCGGCCCAAGCAGGCGGCGCTTCAACCGACGGGCGCGAGGACATGCTCCACCGCGTCCCGCGATCCCTTCACGAGCGCACACCTTTATATATAGGTGAGAAAAAAGCTGTCGCTCAGATCCAAGCTGCATTTGACGGTGTGCAGGCAAAGGCCAGGAGCTGAGTGGCTGAGGAGCTGAGTGGCTAAGGAGCCTCTCGAGTTGTCTAGAGGGCAACGCCCCTCTAGATGCACTGCACTCATAAAGGGCGAAGAGAGTGGGATTACACTGGGCTTCAATCCCGACGCCCACCTAAAAATGCTTCGCGACTCTCTTGAGAATTGAAGCGCTCTCCTCCTCCTTTGACCAGGGGCAAGCAAAAGCCGTCAAGGGTTGAAGTTCGCCCTATTCTGTTTTAGGGGCGCACCTATCTTCGCCGGCAAGATGCAGCTGAAGGATCTAAGAAAATTGTACGAGCGCGATGGGCGGGTGGCGGAAATCCATGCCAACCCCGGAGCGACGGAAGCACACGGCTTGGTCGGATCAGCAGCTGCCATCATTGGGGCAGCCGTGGCAGCCGAGAGTAAAGGGGACTTCTTGTTCGTCCTTGAAGACAAGGAGCGCGCCGCCTACTTCTTGAATGACCTGGAGGCTGCACTCGAAGGCAGCGACCGGCAGGCCGTGTTTTTTCCGCGCAGCGCCCGTGTTCCTTACCAAGCCGAGAAAACCCAAAATGCCAATGTCGCCATGCGCGCAGAAGCATTGAACAAGCTCATGGCCCACCGCGGCAAGGTTTGCATCGTCAGTTTTCCAGAGGCCCTGGCAGAGCAAGTGATCACCCGGCAGAAGCTGAAAAAACATACCTACACCATCAACCGGGGTGACACAATCGAGCAGGACTTCCTCGATGAAATACTCATCGACTACGGATTTGAGAAAGTTGACTACGTGTACGAGCCCGGGCAGTACAGCATCCGCGGCGGCATCGTAGACATCTTCTCTTTCGCATTCGATCACCCTTACCGCATCGAGATGTTCGGCGACGAGGTCGAAGAGATTCGAAAATTTAACCCCACAGACCAATTAAGCGTCGGCGTTATGACCCGAGCGGTGATCGTACCCGATGTAGGCGACAGCGTCCTTCTCGAGGGGCACCAGCCCTTGCTCGAATTTCTCGGGGAAGATGCGCATGTCTGGGTTTGGGACGCCGAAGGGGCAGCCGTGCAATTGGACGCCGAAGTGGACAAGGCGCAGCTCTTTTACGAGCGGCTGGAAGAGGGGACAAATCGGATGCCCCCCGAAGAATTGTACACCACGGGCCGTCGGTATTGGGATCAGCTGAAGAAACAGCACGTCGTCGAATTCGGCGGGGGGCGCGGCCTTGTAGAGCACGCGCACTTTGCTGATGTGCGAACCGTCGACTTCAGCATGACCCCCCAGCAGGCCTTCAACAAGAACTTCGATCTGCTCGCAGAACAGTTGAAACTGAACGCAAAGGACCGGATGACCACCTACGTCCTGTCCGGCCAAGGCACCCAGCTCGAACGGCTGCACGACATTTTTGACGACCGAGGCGACGAAGTAAAATACGTGCCTGTGCCGACAGAAATTTCGGAGGGATTTGTAGATCGTGGTCAGAAATTGGCCTGCTACACAGACCACCAAATATTCGAACGCTACCACCGCTTTCGGCTCAAGGACGGGTTCAAAAAGAACAAGCAAGCACTGACCATCAAGGAGCTGCTGAGCCTCGAGCCAGGCGACTTCGTGGTGCACATCGACCACGGAATCGGCGAGTTCAGCGGTCTTCAACAGATCGACCAAGGCGGCGTGGAGCAAGAGGCCATCCGATTGAAGTACAAGGGTGGCGACATCCTGTATGTCAGCGTGCACTCACTTCATCGCATCTCCAAGTATTCAGGCAAAGAAGGCGCGCGCCCAAGCATCAATAAATTGGGCTCGCCGGCGTGGCAAAAAACCAAGAACAAGACGAAGAAACGCGTCAAAGAGATCGCCTACGACTTGTTGAAGTTGTACGCGAAAAGGCGGGCATCCAAGGGCTTTGCATTCACCCCGGACACGTATTTACAGACGGAACTCGAGGCGAGCTTCATGTACCAGGACACCCCAGATCAATTGACCTCGACCATCGCCATGAAGGAGGACATGGAGAAGGAAATGCCAATGGATCGATTGATTTGTGGCGATGTCGGCTTCGGAAAAACTGAAATTGCCGTGCGCGCGGCATTCAAGGCGGCAACCGACGGGAAACAGGTGGCGGTGATGGTGCCCACGACGATCCTTTCGACCCAGCATTTGCGGAGCTTCCGGAGGCGACTGAAGGAATTTCCGGTAACCGTAGACTATATCAACCGAAACAAGAAGGGCGCAAAACTGGCTGAAACGCTGAAGCAGCTCGAAGCGGGTGAAATTGACATATTGATCGGAACCCACGCCATTGTAGGCAAGCGGGTGAAGTGGAAGGATCTGGGGCTGTTGATTATTGATGAGGAGCAGAAGTTTGGTGTCGGCGTGAAGGACAAGCTGAAGACACTGCGCGCTTCAATCGATTCGCTTACGCTTACCGCCACTCCGATTCCACGAACGCTTCAGTTCTCACTCATGGGGGCGCGCGATTTGAGCATCATTGCCACGCCGCCCGCAAACCGTCACCCCGTTGAAACGGTGGTGGCCTCCTTTAATGAAGAACTGCTTCGCGACGCAATTTCATATGAAGTTTCGCGCGGCGGACAGGTTTTCTTCGTCCACAACAGGGTGGCCAATATCAAGGAGATCGCCGGCATGATCAACCGGCTGGTGCCCGATATCAGGGTCGCTGTCGGGCATGGGCAAATGGACGGGGAGAAGCTTGAACAGGTGATGGCCGACTTTATCGACGGCGCGTATGACGTGATGGTAGCGACGACCATCATTGAAAACGGCATTGACATTTCGAATGCAAATACCATTCTGATCAATGAAGCCCACCACTTTGGCCTCAGTGATTTGCATCAGCTACGCGGACGGGTGGGGCGATCAAACAAGAAGGCCTTTTGCTATTTGCTGTCGCCCCCTTTGCACGCATTGCCGACCGAATCGCGCAAGCGTTTGCAGGCCATGGAGCAGTTCAGCGACCTGGGCAGTGGGATGAACATTGCGATGCGCGACCTCGATATTCGTGGAGCGGGCGACCTGCTCGGGGGCGAGCAAAGCGGCTTCATTTCAGACATTGGTTTCGAGATGTACCAGAAAATTCTAGCCGAAGCCGTGCGGGAACTGAAGGAGACCGAGTTTGCCGAACTCGCTAGAGAAGAAGCCGATTCGCGGGCGCATTACGTGGAGGAAACGGCGCTAGAAACAGACCTTGCCGTCCTCCTGCCCGACCATTATGTCAGCGACATTTCAGAGCGGATTGCCTTGTATCGAGAGCTCGACAACTTGACCGACGAAAAGGCCTTGCAGGCTTTTGAGTCGCGGTTGATCGACCGGTTCGGGGCGCTGCCAGTCGAAGCCGTTGACCTGCTCAAGACCATTCGGCTGCGCTGGATGGCACAGACGATCGGCTTCTCGAAACTGGTGCTGAAAGGCGGCCGGTTGATCGGTGTTTTTGCTGAAGAAGAAAACAACGCCTATTACAAGGGCGCGCGCTTTAAACGCGTGCTGGACTACATGCAGGCGCACGTCCGCGGGGTGTCGATGTACCAGCGAAATGGTTCGCTGCGCCTGCGCGTCGAGCCCATGGACGGGATCGACAGCGCATTGGCACTGCTCGGGAAGCTTACTGGGCGCAGCTAACCGTTACTGGGCGCGCTTGATACTGCAACCCAAGGCCTTGGTTTGATTTGGCTTGGCGCGCTTGCCAGCAGACAGTTTTGCCAATGCATCGTTGAGCCAATAATTCTTTACGTCATCCGCATCGTTGCCGTTGTCGTCGATTGCTCCGCTGTACACGAGTTTGAGATCGCCGTCGAAAAGGAAGACATGCGGAGTCGTCCGCGCCGTGAATGCATCCGCAAGTTTGTTGTCCTCATCCAGCACATATGGCATCGTATATCCCGCGTCTAGCGCACGCTGTTTCATTGCTGTGAAGCTGTCATCACCTGCGCGTTTTGCCGAGTTTGAATTGACAAGCACCATGCCAATTTTGAGCGCTCCAGCTGTTGCATTGAGTCCGTTGTATCGGCCCTCCCATCCATCCGAACGGCCCTCTCGGCCAACGACAAAAGGGCAGCTGTTGCAGGAATAAATCACCAGCAATCCATTCTCTAGCTTGAGGTCTTGGAGCGTGGTCAATTCCCCACCAACATCCATCATGCTAAACTGTTGAAGTGGTGCAGCATCCCCCGGCTCGAGGCCTTGAGCATGAGAGGAAAATGTAGGGGCGATGGCCAGGATGGCGACAGCAAAAGCAGCGATCAATCGAATTTTCATGGCGTTAAGTTAGAGTTTTGAACCGATTTTGCGGCCATGTCCAATGCAATCTTAGATGCCAAACTTTTCCAATTTACTTGCGGAGATGACTTCCAGGAGGGGCGTATTCTCTTGATTGACAAGCCCCTGGAATGGACATCCTTCGATGTGGTGAACAAGGTTCGCTCGCTGATTCGGCACAATTGCGGCTTCAAGAAGATCAAGGTGGGCCACGCAGGAACACTGGATCCACTCGCTACAGGCGTGCTCGTCATCTGCACCGGACGCATGACCAAGCAGATCAACCAGTTCTTGATCGACGACAAATGCTACGACGGCAGCATGCGGCTCGGGGCGACGACGGCCTCGTATGACCGGGAGCAGCCCGAAGAAAACATACAGCCCGATGAGCAGCTTGACGGCTTAACTCTTGAAGGGTTGCAGGCATTGGTCTCGGGCCAATTCGTCGGGCCGATCTCCCAGCTTCCGCCAAAGTTTTCCGCCAAAAAGGTGGACGGCCGCCGCGCTTACAAGTCCGCCCGAAAAGGCCTAGACGTGGTACTGCAGCCCGTCGATGTGACGGTGGGCCGCTTCGACGTAGGCCCGCTTCAAAAGGGCGAGCCTGGCATGGGGCTCACCCTAGATTTTGAAGTCGACTGCTCAAAAGGCACCTACATCCGAGCCTTGGCGCGCGACTTGGGCGAAGCTGCGGGTTGCGGCGCGTACTTATCCAAGCTGCGCCGCACCCGCAGCGGCGACTTTTCACTGGCGCAGTGCCATCAGCTCCCCGACCTCGAAGCGCGCATCGCCGCCCTCGCCCCACCACTCGCCCCACCCGAACTTTAAGGCTCAGTATTAGGGCTTGACATCGCGCGCGGGATTTTGTACCTTCGCGCGCTCGCCCACAACTCCGCCTCCCCATGAAGCTCACCCAGTTTAAATTCGACGTTCCGCAGGAGCTCGTAGCCCAATACCCATTGGACAACCGCGACGAAAGCCGCATGATGGTCATCGACCGCAAGACGGGGAAATTCGAGCACAAGGTCTTCAAGGATCTCATCGAGTACTTTGACGAGGGCGACATCATGGTCATGAACGACACGCAGGTTTTTCCTGCGCGCATGTATGGAAATAAAGAGAAGACCGGCGCCACCATCGAGGTCTTTCTACTTCGCGAACTGAACCGCGAGTCGCTGCTCTGGGACGTTTTGGTTGACCCCGCGCGGAAAATTCGGATTGGCAACAAACTTTACTTCGGCGAGAACGAAGAGCTCGTTGCCGAGGTCATTGACAACACAACGAGCCGCGGCCGCACGCTTCGCTTCCTCTTTGATGGAACGTACGAGGAGTTCATGGCAACGGTGCATAAATTGGGCATGACACCCATCCCAGAATACATCAAACGTGAACCGGAAGAAGTTGATATCGAGCGGTTTCAAACCATTTACGCGAAGAACCTTGGTTCTGTAGCGGTGCCTGCTGCGGGCCTTCACCTCAGCCGTGAGTTGATGAAGCGCTTCGAAATCAAGGGCATCGAGACCACAGCACTCACGCTGCACCTCGGCCTCGGTTCATTTCGCGATGTCGAAGTAGAGGATTTGACCAAACACAAGGTCGACAGCGAGAAGATGCAGATCACACAGGGCTGTGCAGATGCCGTCAACAAAGCGATCGATGGTGGTCACAAAGTATGCGCAATCGGCACGTCTGTGGTGCGCGCCATGGAAACGACCCAGTCAACCTTCCGCCAACTCAAGGCGATGGACGGCTGGACGAACCGGTTCCTGTTCCCGCCTCACCAGTTCAAAATTCCGGACGCCTTGGTCACCAACTTCCACACGCCACAATCCACACTGATGATGTTGGGCTCGGCTTTTGGTGGATACGACTTGGTCATGGAGGCCTACCAGGAGGCCATCAAGGAGAAGTATCGCTTGCACGCCTACGGCGACGCGATGCTGATCATTTAAGCGGTGCTCCTTCTTTAGAGCGGCAAGTTGCCGTGCTTTCGCTTGGGACGGGCCACCGTCTTGTTGCGCAGCATATCAAAAGCGCGAATCAGCTTGATGCGGGTGTCGGCTGGGTCGATCACTTCGTCAACATAGCCGCGAGATGCAGCCCGGTACGGGTGTGCAAACAGCTCGGCGTATTCGGCCTCCTTTTCCGCAAGCTTGGCTGCTGGATCGGGCGCCGCTGCGATTTCCTTGCGGAAGATGATCTCCACTGCACCCTTGGCCCCCATGACGGCAATCTCGGCATTTGGCCAAGCAAAGTTCATATCGGCCCCAATGTGCTTGGAGTTCATCACATCGTAAGCGCCGCCGTAAGCCTTGCGCGTGATGACCGTTACACGTGGTACGGTGGCCTCGCTGAAAGCATACAAGAGCTTGGCGCCATTGCTGATGATACCGCCCCACTCTTGGTCGGTGCCCGGAAGGAAGCCCGGTACATCTTCGAGCACAAGAAGCGGAACATTGAAGGCGTCACAGGTGCGCACGAAGCGGGCGGCCTTTTTTGAGGCATCGATGTCGAGTACGCCCGCGAGGTAGGCTGGCTGGTTGGCCACCAAGCCGATGGAACGGCCCGCGATGCGCGCAAAGCCGACCACGATGTTCGGCGCGTAGTCCGGCTGAATTTCCAAGAAGCTGCCCGCGTCGATCAGCCCTTCAGCCACGGTGCGCATATCGTAGGGCTGCATTGGACTCTCGGGGATCACATCGCGCAACGCCGGGCGCGACTCGTCGCCAGGGACATACGGTTGCATCGCCGGCGTTTCCTCACAATTCTGGGGCAAGTAGCTGAGTACACGCTTGATATTATCGATCACCGCCACTTCATTGGGGGCGGTCAAGTGCGCGACGCCGCTCTTGGAGGCGTGCGTTGAAGCGCCGCCGAGTTCCTCTGAGCTGACCTCCTCATTCGTCACCGTTTTTACAACGCTGGGCCCCGTCACGAACATGTAACTCGTGCCTTCTGCCATCAAGATGAAGTCCGTCAAGGCAGGGCTGTAGACAGCGCCACCAGCGCAGGGGCCCAGGATGGCGGAAATCTGTGGGACCACGCCCGAGGCTTGGACGTTGCGGTGGAAAATGTCGGCATACCCGCCAAGCGAGACGACGCCCTCCTGGATGCGGGCACCGCCCGAATCATTGAGCCCGATCACAGGTGCGCCGTTGTCGAGGGCCAGGTCCATGATGCGGCAGATCTTCTCGGCGTGGGCCTCGGCGAGCGAGCCGCCCAGGACCGTGAAATCTTGGGAGAAAACGTAGACGAGCCTTCCGGACACCTTGCCGTAGCCCGTCACCACGCCGTCGCCCAAAAACTGCTGCTTGTCCAGTCCGAACAGGTTGCTACGGTGCGTGACCAATTGGCCTAACTCCTCGAAAGAACCCTCGTCGAGCAGCAGATCAAGACGTTCGCGGGCGGTCAATTTACCCTTGCCGCGCTGGGCTTCAATCCGCTTCTCTCCTCCGCCCAAGACCGCTTCGGCCTGCATGCGGTTCAAACGATCCATTGCTTCTTCCATGGCGCGAATCTACAAAAACGCCTCTGCCGAAGGTTCAATTATCAGCTCCACACTGTCGGGCAACACAATTGTTGCGTTGATGAATTGGCCTCGGAATCGATCAACGCGCGGAAAACTAAGCATGTCATCCAGCTCGATGCGACCGTTTGACACCTGCACTTTGTAACCCACATGGCTGGCGCGCAGATGTGCGGTGTGGCGATTTGCCCCCAGCGCAACGACCTCCCACTCCACACGTGGCGGCTCGGTATTGCTCCGGCGAATGTCGATGTCAATTTGGTCAATGCGCACTGAATCCTCCTCGATAACCCACAGTCCGTCGAGTTGAATCTAGCCCTGCATGGCGACCGCGTCTTCCGTATAAAGCCCCGCTGGATGCATCGCCAGCACCCACGGATTTCCATCTTCAAGGTTCAGCG
>CALACF010000474.1 GCA_937890245.1 uncultured Flavobacteriales bacterium | reverse complement strand
CTGAGATACAGACCCGACGTTAAATTGGTGGTCGCGGCTGGATTCTCACCAGCGACACGCCCGTTTTCAAGGGGCTGCTCTACCTACGAGGGCACTGAGCTACGCGACCGTAATGGTTAGGACTGGCAAACGTACCAGGAATTGAACCTGTCTCTTCCGATCACCAGTCGAACGCTCAACACACTGGCTTACACGGGCATTGTTGTCTACAGAAACTTTTAATCGATTTCTTTCACCCACTTGGTGAAGACTTCGTAGGTGACCTCGCACTCCTCGTGGGTAGCCCTATCACGCACCACGACGATCTTCAGATCCGCCACCTGGCGCACGAATACCCAGTCCCTGGCAGCGAATTCCTTGTAGGTCATGGTAGGGGCTTCAGACTGGCATACGCAGTCTCATCCAAACAGGGAGGTGATCACTGATGTCCCACTGGAACCCTTTCGCCAGTTCCTTGCGTTCGTTAGCGAAAAGGGAATCGAAAGACTCGCCGTAGACGGCACGGGAGAGCATTTCCACAAAATTGAATACGCCGTAGTCCCACCCGTTGTAGGCCGATCCGGCTTGCGCATTCTGCTCGTAGCCAGGAAGACGCGCATCACGAGCGAACAAAGCCATCTGATCGTAGGTCTCAGTGGATCTCGCATTGGTCCTGATCATCCCATGCTTTGGGTGCTCGGACAACAACGGAAAATTGACGCGGGCCGGGGACCTGGACTTGACCAGCGACGCGTTGAGGCCCTTGAGCAGGGCGTCCACTTCCTCCCGTTTGACGCCGATGTCCTTGAATTCCACATTACAGTCACCCATCATCAGGATGTCCGGGTAGATCATGCGGTCATCATTCTTGGCGCGCACGTAGAGCCATTCTAGCAGGGCGTCGAACTCCCACTTCCGCTCTCGCTTGTCGGTTCCGTAGAGCAGGTGGGCGTTCACCACGGTGAGCTGGTAGGGTTTGGCAGCCCGGCTCTTGCCCAGGATGTCGAACGTCACGCAGTGCGGCGTCCTGATGAATCCGATGAACGACGGGACCTTTGCCTTGACCGTCACGTCGTTCAGCCAGCGTGTCCAACTGACATCCGCGTTCCTCAGGCTGTTTAACGTATACGTTTTATCGTGGGTGATGTCCGACGCCATGGGGCCTGGACGGACACGGCTCTTGCGGTAAATGAAAGCCAGCCGCTCAGCCTTTCCTCGGCGGCCAGGGGCGGCGCCGGTGATGTCCGACACGATTAACCCGAATCCCGGCCCCATTAGCTGCATGAGGTAGAGCAGGCCCTCCATGTCGTCGGCCACTTCCTGGATCGCCAAAAGATCGTATTGTTTACAAATTTTAGTCAGGAGGCCCCACGCCTGTGTCGACCGGTTGTCCCTGGACCCGAGCGAGCGGATGTTAAACGTTCCGATCAGCACGGAGCTGCGGCGGCGCCTGGGGAACCCAAATGCGTCACCCTTCTTCAAGCTCTTGAGGGCCTCCTCCCAGTGCTCATTTGATATTGTAGACGTTTTCATTGGAACCGCATCAAAAAGCGTTTCCACCAGCTCGGCGCCTTCGGAAGGTCCTCGCAGTTTTTGAGCGCACGCGCACGCGCCGCGTCACACTCCGCGTCCGTCAGAAGCATGTCGATCTGCTCAAGTCCATCGCCAGCACACCTGACGTGAAGGTAGTGCGGGTGGGCCGCTCCGTGCTTGTTCCGGTTCCTGACAATCGTCATCCGTCCGTGTCCTGATGTCGTTTCCATGCTCTAACTACCGTGAGTAGAGCATCTCCTCTTCTCGGAGAATAGCGTGACGCTCAGAAAAATGGCGTTGGTTGTGGATCTCACCCGGTGGCCGCATCGACCCGCTGAAAAGTGTGTGCGTAGTTAGGGCATGTCAGACCTAGCCAAAGCGATCATCGGAGAAACCCACGCATCGGGGCCGTCCGGGTGGAAGAAGAAAATCCAACCGGGAGCCAGCCCCATTTTTAGGAGCCTTGCCCAGGAGCTAAACCTTCGCGGTAGCCCAATGGGCGGCCACAATGCCACTGGGAAAATCCGAGTGCTAGGGTCAAAGTGGCGCATCACGCTGAATAGCAGGTACGGACGAGAGTGGGTCGGCGCCGAACTGATCCACTCAGGATTGGTGCGCTTTGGCATGCACCTCGACGTTGACCAGATCACGCGGCCAGAGTTTGCGGCTGAGCATGTGCGCGGAGACATCGACTACATCGTTTCCACGATCAGAAACAACCCCGACAACATGAATTTCAACCACCTCCCATTCCTGGCGAAAAAGAGGGGATGGACGCCTGTCTAGACCTAAAGTGGTCGGAGTGGGGGGATTCGAACCCCCGCTGGATCTCCCCAGACCTCCGGGTTCAAACCGGGTGCATTCGCGCTCTGCCAACCTTCCGTAGTTAAAGTGTGAAAGCATCTGCCATAATCGACTCCCTTGTCAAGCGCGTGGCAGAGTCCGGCGTCGGGCGGCTAGCTCGACGGGGCCTTGAAGGCCAGAACCCTAGGGGCCAGTGGGTAGAGGAGTTTGGGGCCGAATACGCGGTCCCCTCTGAAATCTACTCCAACTTTGAGGACCTGTCGTGGCACAACGACATCATGCCGCGTTTTCGCAACTCCGAGGGAACACGCGTCATCTGGGTCGGCCACCCTGACCCTTACGAGCGTCCAGGCCACCACGACGGCCCCACGAGCCGATTCACGGTGAGCATAGCGTCCTACGACGAGAATTACGAGCGGGAAGAGCTTGGCACGGACGTATACGATGGCGACGACCTCCAGGCCGCCTTGCACTATGCCCGAGGCGGTGTGTAAACGGTGCCCCTGGCAGGAATTGCACCCGAGGTGGCGGCGGGTGCCAAAGCGGGTGCCATACCAGGCTAGGCGACGTTCCGTAAAAGAAAATGGCTCCCATATTTCAGGGAGCCGACACAGCTCAAAATGGGCCACTCCTTACTTCGGCGGTGTCACGCCTAGAGTGGTCCCAGTTGAGCCAGAAGAGTTCTACGCCGTTTTGTCTACGTTGTCAACTTCTTCGCAGGAAACAAAACCTCGCGAGCAGCTTTAAGCACCGCATCCTTGGGCAGGCTGGATGCGTCATTGCCACACGCGTGGATGTGGTCGGTGACGGCGACGGCCTTGCTGTTGACGTTGCAGGTAGTGCCGTCCCGCTTGCTAACCTTGGTGGTTTTTCTGCCGAGCTTCCGAGCGCAGGCCGCATCCGCCTTCAGCATGATAGCGACCCTGTTGTAGCGGGTGAAAGTGGCTGGGCAGGCGTCCTGCTCCCTTGCCAGCGCTTTAAAGTCTCTCCCGTGCTTGGCAGCCTCCAAGATCGGCTCGAAAAACACACGGCGCTGCTTTCGGAAGTTGAAGACAGCTTGGAGCGCGACAACGAACTGGTCCGGGTCGCTGCACCCGAGCAGAACCTCGACATTGTAGCGCGAGAGCTGGGCCAGCATCGTTTTGTCGTCGAATGCGCCCGCTTTTCGGAGTTTCGTGACTGCCGCCACGAACCCGCGCTCGTTCTTGACCCGGCCCACGATGTTGCGCGTCTCGACGATGAAGTCGCCGTGCCCTGCGGCT
>CALACF010000473.1 GCA_937890245.1 uncultured Flavobacteriales bacterium | reverse complement strand
GCGCGTCATTTTGTGTAGGCGATCCGCTGGTGATGAATGCTGCGCAGGCGACGTTTCAATACGCGCACAACCGTTTGAATCTCGCGGAACGTGATATCGGCCGATGCGAACTGCCCGTCTTGGAGCTGGGCGGCGACAAGCCGGTCGACAAGGTCGCCGATCAAGAGGTCGCTGTACTGATTGAGGGAGCGGGCTGCAGCTTCGACGCTGTCCGCCATCATGAGCACAGCCGTCTCCTTTGAGTAGGGCAATGGGCCGGGGTAGCGGAAGTCGGATTCGTCTACTTCAACCGTGGGGTCACCCGCAGGCGTTCCACTGGCTGCGGCCAATTCAGCGACTTCAGAGAGGGCCTTTTGGTGGAAGTATCGAACCAGGGAAGTGCCGTGGTGGGTCCGTATGAAGTCGATGATCTCATCGGGGAGACCCGCCTCTTTTGCCCGCGCAATGCCGTGGGAGACATGCCCGATGATCTGGCGCGCGCTATCCTCGGCATCCAGGTCGTCGTGCGGATTGAATCCGTGCTGATTTTCGATGAAGAAATGCGGGTTCTCCATTTTGCCAATATCATGGTACAGTGCGCCAGCCCTTACCAGCACCGCGTTGCCGCCAATTGCGCGGGTCGCGTCCTCGGCGAGGCTGGCCACTTGAACGCTGTGTTGGAATGTGCCCGGCGCTGTTTCTGCCAATTCTCGCAGCAATGGACTATTCGTGTCGCTGATTTCCAGCAGACTAATTTCCGTAAGGAGGCCAAATGATTTCTCGAAAAAGTAAATGAGTGGAAAGGCGAGCATAGAGAGCAAGGCGTTCGCTCCGAACCATCCGTAATCCTCGATGTTCATGCCGCTGAGGCCGCCCTCCTGCACCAAACTCAAGCCCAAGTGCGTGACGCTGTACGAGATGAAAATGACGATGGCCGCGTTGAAGAACTCTGAGCGCCGCGTGCTCGAACGCAAGCCGTACAAAAGCAGGATGCCCGAGAAGGCTTGGAGGTAAGCAAATTCATAGGCGCCTGGCACCATGAACGAGACCATGAGCACGAAGATGACATGGAGAATCATGGCGAGCTTTCGATCGAAATAGGCCCGTGCGACCAAGGGAAGAATCGACATCGGAACGGCGTGGACCGCCAAGTTGCCGGCTGACAGCACGACCTTGGTCAAGACCGCCAATCCGATGTACAGCAGGAGGATGACGACCACGCGCCGCGGATCCTTCAGGGCGTCGGGCAGGTAAATATGGAGGGCGATGGCCGTGGCGATCAACCCGATGGCGACCAATAAAAGTTGGCCGAACAATACGTAGCGGCTGGCCGACGTCCCGGCGCCGCCACGATAGGCCGCCCGGATCGCATGAAGCTCGCGGAATGCGTCCGGTCCCAGGCGCTCGCCGCGTTGGACCACGCGGGCACCTTGCTGTAGCATGCCCGCGCTGGCCTCCAACGCGGCCACAACATCTGCCACCAAGCGCTCGGTCCGAACGGGGTCATACACCAGATTCTCGCCCAGCATATCGCTGACCAGCGGCAAGCCCGGCATCGACATCTCGCCAAGCCTCGGCCACCCCCGGCTCAAAACGGCTCGTGCCG
>CALACF010000472.1 GCA_937890245.1 uncultured Flavobacteriales bacterium | reverse complement strand
TTTCGAAAATTGGGGAATCTTGCGCCCTATCCTGGGTCGGGGGTTGTTGATAGGGCTGAAATGCATTTCAAGAACCGCCAGGGTCGAGGGTTGCACATGGACGTAGGTAAGGGCCGTTTGGAGGACGGATCAGAGGTGTGGATGTTGTACGATATTACGGACAGCAAAGCAACACAGTATGATTTAATCCAGGCCCGTGAGCGCTTTCGATTGCTGATTGAGTCGGCACCGATTGGGATTGTGATCCAGCAGGAGGGGGGCATTGGGTTTGTGAACCCAGCCGCCGAATTGATTTTGTCGACGGATGAGGATGAAATTGAAGGTCGTGACCTGTCGGAGTTTGTAGAAGAGGCGTCTGCCGATGAGGTTAAAAAACGCACCGCGGCGACAAAGGATGGCGACACCCCTGATGAACTGCAAGTTGAAATGACCGCAGACGGAGAAACGCGGCTGGTGAACTTGGCGTGGCGACTTTCGATCTTCAACAGCCGCCCTGCCGTACAGATTTCAATGGCCGATGTCACCGCTCAGAGTCAGCTTTTGGGCGAACGCGTCCGCGCCCAAGTTGCCGAAGAATCAAACATCCAATTGACAGAAGAGGTCGATCGGCACAAGCGCACCCAGCAGCAACTTCAGCAGACGGGTGCCCGACTCAAGTCAATCTTTGAATCAGGCGATGACTTCTTGATTTGGACCTTGCTCAAGGACGGTAGCATCACCTCTGGCAATCCCAACTTTACGAATTGGCTTCGGCATGCGGGTGCGGAAGGGGAGGAGGTCACGTGGGCCGATCTGCTTGAACTCGCTTCGAACTCGAATGGATTTGACGTACCTGAGCGCTTCACCCAGGCTTGTGCTGGTCATCCACAGCGCTTTGAATTGGGATTGAAGAAAACAGAGGAAACCAGGTGGCTACAAGTCTTTTTGAACCCCATCCACAGCGGCGATGATTCTACCCCGGAGATCAGTTGTATCGCTTACGACATTACTGAGCGCAAGGAGATTGATCGGCAGATTCGCGGCACGCTGAAGGAAAAGGAAATCTTGCTGCAAGAGGTTCACCACCGCGTGAAGAATAATTTGCAGATCATCAATAGCATCTTGAATTTGCAGAAGAACTTCCTAGACGACGAGGACGCCAAGGCGGCGCTTTCAGAGATTCAAGGCCGGATTTCGACGATGAGCATCATCCACGAGACACTCTACCGGCACACGGACGTTTCTAGCATTTCCTTCCCGGAGTACCTCTCACGCATCGCCACCAACATTATTCAAGGGTACACGGCCGACGCTCGGATCGAACTGAAGACCAATTTACAGGCGGTTGTTGCGCCATTGGACCAGGCGATTCCATGTGGATTGATCGTGAACGAATGGGTAAGCAACGCGATGAAGCACGCCTTTGTCGGCCGCAAGACCGGTGAAATTACCATATCAATGACCTCAAAACCAGTGATTGGCGAGGAAAAGGAGGAGCTTACATTGTCGGTTGAGGACAATGGTGTTGGGCTTGCTGAGGGTTTTGATAATGAAGGCTCAGATAGCTTGGGGTTGTATTTGGTGCAGGCT
>CALACF010000471.1 GCA_937890245.1 uncultured Flavobacteriales bacterium | reverse complement strand
ATCCGCGATTTCATCGCCTTCCCGAAAAACAACCAAGGCCGCGACGTAATGATCGACGCACCTTCTCCCATTGACGGCACCCAATACGAAGAGTTGCACTTGCGTTCAACTGCGCCTGAAAACGACTAATTTCGCCACAACGCCACACCTCAATACCTTCAACATGTACCCACCCGAACTCGTAAACCCCATGAAGGCCCAACTAGCCGACGCGGGATTCTCTCCCTTGAACACCACCGAAGAAGTCGACGCGGCGGTTGCCCAAAAAGGCTCGACGCTCATCGTACTGAACTCGGTTTGTGGCTGTGCCGCAGCCGGCATGCGCCCAGCGGTGCTCGCCTCACTCAAGAACGAAAAGACCCCGGCCCAACTCGCCACCAGCTTCGCTGGCGTTGACAAGGATGCCGTCGAACGCGTGCGCAAGCACACCCTTCCGTACCCTCCAAGCTCACCTTGCGTGGCCCTTTTCGTTGACGGCAAACTCGCCCACATGGTGGAGCGCCACCACATCGAAGGCAACACAGCCGAGACCCTTGCCGACCACCTCAAGGCGGTCTACGACCAATACTGCTGAGATGGCCCGCGTCCTGACTGGGATTCAAAGCACCGGCACGCCCCACCTCGGCAACGTGCTCGGCGCAATCCAGCCGGCCATCGAAATGGCGAAAGACCCTGAAAACGAGTCCTTCCTATTCATCGCCGACCTGCATTCGCTCACCCAAATCAAGGACGGCAGCTTGCTCCGCGAAAACACTTCCGCCGTGGCTGCCGCTTGGTTGGCGTGCGGCTTGGACACGTCGCGTACTGTTTTTTACCGTCAAAGCGATGTGCCGGAAGTGACTGAATTGGCCTGGTACCTCTCCTGCTATTTCCCGTACCAGCGCATGACCCTCGCGCACAGTTTCAAGGACAAATCCGACCGGCTCGCAGACGTCAATGCCGGCCTGTTCAGCTACCCCATGCTGATGGCTGCTGACATTCTGCTGTACGATGCCCACCTCGTGCCCGTCGGAAAAGACCAACTCCAGCATCTCGAGATGACACGCAGCGTCGCCCAGCGCATCAACCATCAATTCGACCCGGAACACAAGCGCAAAATTCTCGTGGTTCCGAAACCCCTGAGCCGGGAGGACAACATGCTCATTCCAGGAACTGACGGGGACAAAATGTCCAAGTCCAAAGGGAACACGTTGAGCATTTTTGCTGATCCAAAGACACTCAAGAAAGCGATCAACAAGCAGATCGTCACGGATGCCACGTCGTTGGAAGCGCCCAAAGACCCCGATGGATCCGTCGTGTTTAAACTCTATCAAACCTTGGTATCAGCGCACGACGCGGAGGAAATGGCGGAAAAACTCAGGGCCGGAGGGTACGGCTGGGGCCATGCAAAGAAGGACTTACTCGAGGCCATTGTTGACGGCTATGCCCAGCCTCGCGCTCGATTTGAAGAATTGATGTCCGACCGAGAAGCCATCAACGACGAGCTGAAAAAGGGCGCTGAAAAAGCGCGTGAGGTGGCCGCGAAAACGCTGGGCCGGGTGCGCTCGGCCATGGGCTACTGATCAACGCAGCGTAACTACCTTGGGGCATGCGCCCCATCCTCCACACCCTGCTCGCCACCACGGTTGCTCTGCTCTTGCCTGCTCAGCACGCGTTAGCTCAGACCGACTGCTTCGAAATCCTTCCCGTCAGCAACCCCGCGCCCGGATTCGCGGCCTTTGACCGATCCATCAACGTGCTAGGCATACTCGACGTCTACACCGAACCCGGCGTATCTGACGCAAAGCTTCTGCACGTCGCCACGATCACCGCCGAGTTGCTCGACAACGACGAAAACGGCGACTTGGACCACGCAGAACTGTGCAACCTCATGGCCAACACGAACACCTTCATGCCCATCTTCGCCAGCGAAGGTTCCGCGGCTGAGAATGAGCTCTTCGATAATTTCAACGAAACAACGCATTGCGCCTCGGCCGTGCTGTACGCCGACGAAGTCTCGCCAGAAAACCCTGCTGATTGGTTCGAAGAAGCTGTCGTTGAGGAGGTTCTGCACACCATCAACCACTGCGGCCATGTCTCCTTGTACCCGGCAGCCTTCGATTTGGCCCCCAATTCCTCCCTCCTCACCGCCGCGATGGACGTCGCCCGCGGTGGCCAGTTCACCACCATCCCCGCCACCTACCCCGCTGCAGCTTGGTACCATTACGACGACAACACCTGCGACTACGAATGCATGGCCATCGAGTACCTGTACTGGTGCACCGTCTCCCATATGGGCCTCTTGGATGATCCCAATATATGTGCTGCAATAGACAACGAATGGGAACTCTGCACGCCCGAACTGTTCGCTACCACGGATGAACTCGCCTCTTCGCTGATCACCAACCCGATCTACGGCATTCCTTTAATCGCACCGGATGGCTCGTATTGCGACGCAATTGATGGCGTGTCAATTCTTAATTCTAGCACTCAAGCAGAAATTGTGGCCTGGTCCCCAGGCCCAGGTTCATTGCTTGCCCGCGTTGTACACAATGGCCCAATAACCCCTTCAGGCCAGCACACACATTTGAAAATCTTCGATGCCGCAGGCCAATTGGTGGCTGAAAGTAAAGTCAACTATATAGAAGTTCACGGCCTCCAGGCCGGAACCTACCTCGCGCGCCTAGACGGAAACACGGCTGTCAAGGTCTGTGTTTTGTGAGGTTGAACTTCCCTGACAAGGGGTGGCTCAGCGCTGCGCGTCGTACTTCGCTTTGTACTTGTTGTAAAGCTGGATTTGCTTGTTGTCCAGTGCGATGGCCCGGCCGTCA
>CALACF010000470.1 GCA_937890245.1 uncultured Flavobacteriales bacterium | reverse complement strand
AGGAAGTCCTCAGGCCGACGGACATGGCGAAGCGTGTGGATGTACTGGAAGATCGAACTTTATTGGCTGCTTTTTTCGGGGACGCCCCCGCTCCCTATCCAGTCACGCTGGCCGAAGGTGGAGCTTGGCATGTGTTTACCGGCAGTGGCAATTCGAACCTCACGAGAGATGATGGTGCCCACACAACGCACGCCAGTAACGAAGGGTGGGATGGGAGATCAGTTGGGAGCGGTCTGGCCGGGACCACAGCGTTGACTGTCAGGGGGGCCGCGCTCGGCGCCACTCTCACCATCTCATCCGGTATAGAGGCAGATGTATATGGGGACCCCATTGTAGGGCGTTACGATCTGGGTGCAGGCTGGCTGGTAAGTGCTTGGGTCGATTGGAACCAAGATGGTGACTGGAATGATGCCGGTGAACAGATTGCTGCGAGCTCCAGGGATATCGTTGATCAACTTTTTGTAGAAACGACTGTTCCAACAACTGCGAAGCCTGGCATCACATACGCTCGCCTTCGGATCAGCACCGAACAGGATCTGGGGCCCACTGGCTCCGCGCCAGACGGGTACGTCGATGATGTGCAGGTATACATTGCACCCACGGACGCGGTCAATTTCACTCCGAATGCCAACGGCTTTGTCGGCCTCATCCCCACACTCATTCCTTTCGGAGACCGCGAAGAAGGGTCAGCCGGTGGAGCCGGTAGGGATATTTACCGAGATGTAAATCGTGACGGCATCGCCGACGCTATGGGCTATTCAGAGGTCTTCTTGGTCAATTCACAGGGAACGGCCACGAGAAAAACGACAATCGGCGCCATTCCCCGGATACGAAGCAGGCCGGGTTTTTATTTATTCGGCGATATCAATGGAGATGGAAATATTGAAATCGTTGAGGGGGGCCAAAGCGACGTTGCTAATTCGACCGTTGCTGTATCATCGTTTGATGCCTCGAACTCAGTTAGTGGCTGGTGGGGAGCAATCGCTGGCGACATACTTTGGCAGAAAGCAGGGGTGGTCGACTACAACGGCGACGGACGCGATGACTTGCTGCTTGGCAGCAATGACACCTGGTTGCCAGGTAACACGGATTACTCGCTTGGAGCTCCTCAGAACCTCGATTCAGTATTCACCGTAATTCCTACTCGCCAGTTCGACTTCTCAGGAGACGGCAAGCTCGACCTGTTGTCGCATGAGGCTCTGTACATA
>CALACF010000469.1 GCA_937890245.1 uncultured Flavobacteriales bacterium | reverse complement strand
GTGATGGACGCCGACAAGGAGGGCTTTCTGCGCTCTCATCGGGCGCTGACACAGACGGCTGGGCGCGCGGCCCGGAATATTGCCGGTCGGGTGATTTTTTATGCAGACCGCGTGACGGATTCGATGCAGCAGACGATGGACGAGACGGCGCGCCGGCGCGCAAAACAGGAGGCCTACAATGAGGAGCATGGGATCACGCCAACGGGGGTCAAGAGACATCAGGCGACACTGATCGAACAGTCCGGCCTGATAGAAGATCGCCCGATGCATTTGGTGGCCGACGACGGGGGGGCGGATTGGGCTGCGAGCATCTTGAACGACCCCGTCATTGCGGGCCTGATCGAAGCCCGCAACAGCGATAAGCTCCAAAAGGTGGTCGAGCGCACGCGATTGGAGATGGAGCGCGCGGCCCGCGACTTGGACTTTGTAGCCGCGGCACGGCTGCGCGACGAATTCCAGGCAATCGAAGCTGCAGCCGAGAATGTGGCGAAGCTGGGCTGATCACGCGAGACAGTTACCTGAGTGCTACCTTGTGGGCTCCTGCAGGATAACTTGAAATGAACAACCTCTTCTTATCGGCGCGCATCGCGTCTCTGACCGTGCTCGCCATTTTGGCTGGAAGCACTGGTGCGGAAATGACTGCCCAAGTAGCACAAGGCGGCCATCCCCTCCATTTGACCAGCGTCCACGCTGCCGACATCCCAACTGAGCTCATGCCCGCGATTGACTTCGCTGTGCTCGAGGCCGGCGACGCCATAACAGACTTGGTGAAGACAGCTCCTTGGCGCTTTGGCCAGGAGTTTGAAGTGGCGATCAACTGTGAGAGCCACGGCGTTTGGACGGAAGAGCCTGGCTTTGATGTTTGGCGTGTGGGCGTTCGGAGCGAGGGCGCCATTGCATTGAGTTTGTGGTTCAGTGCATACGAGCTTCCCAAAGGTGCGCAGTTGTTCATCCGCAGCGTGGGTGAAAGCAGCGGGTCGCATCGTTATCTCGGTGCTTTTACACACGCGAACAACAAGGAATGGGGCGCCCTCGCGACGGGCCTGATTGCTGGTGACGGGGTCATTGTGGAGCTGCTGTTGCCCGCACATCTGGATTTGCGCTCGCGCTGTCAATTGGAGATCGGCCAAGTGGTGCACGCCTACCGCGACATTTTGAACAAGGCCCAAGAATTGTCTGAAGCCGAGCAAGCAGCGCGTGGACCGTTCGGGAATTCAGGCAATTGCAACATCAACATCAATTGTCCTGAAGGGCAGCTTTGGCAATGTGAAAAGCGGGCGGTCGCTTTGATTGTGGAAGGTGGCTTTGCCGCTTGTACGGGTGCATTGATCAACACGACAGCCCAGGACGGAACGCCCGTGTTCTTGACGGCCAACCATTGCTTGGGTGGCGGCTTGAACAATTGGATTTTCTACTTCAACCACGAAAGCGAGAGCTGCTCTGGTAGCACGGGGCCGACAGATCAGAGCGTTTCTGGCGCAACGTTGTTGGTCTCAAGCGGCGGGTCTGACTTTGGACTGATTGAATTGACTGAAACGCCACCAGCCAGCTACAATGTATTCTACGCGGGATGGAATGCCACGGACAGTGAGGCGCAGGTTACAGCGGCAACCGGCATCCACCATCCCAGCGGAGATGTGATGAAGATCTGCTTCGAAGAGGACGCAGCCTACCACGAAAATGCTGCAGGCGCTGCTGTTTGGATGATCGACCAATGGGAGCTCGGTGTGACGGAACCTGGATCATCAGGTTCGCCTCTTTTTGACCAAGACCACCGCATCATTGGCCAGCTGTTCGGCGGAGCAGCCGCATGTTCCGGCAACGTGAACAACGGCCAACTCGATTACTATGGACGGCTTGGGGTGAGCTGGGATGCCGGCGCATCGGACGTGCTCGACCCCAACGGCAGCGGCGTACAGGTGATGGACGGCTACCCCGGTGAGGGCTGCGTGACCAGTTTGGCGCTCGATGCCGGCATCGGCATCATTGGATTGCCCGAGACCACGCTATGCGGATCTCAAGAGATTTCGGCGAGCTGCGTTCTAACGAACTTTGGAACCGACGTGGTCACCCAAGTTGACTTTACTACGGCCATCAACGGCGGCGCACCAGAGGCGTCCCAGTGGAACGGATCGCTGGAGCAATATGAATCTGTGATGGTGGCACTTCCCTCCTTCTCTTCTATTGACGGAGAAAACGCGGTCATTCTGACGATCACTGGCGTGAATGGCGGAACGGATGAAAGCACATTCAACAACGCGTCCGCTGGTTATTTCACAGCTTTTTCGGGCCCAACGTTGGGTTGGGAGCTGCTGATTGTTCTCGACGAGTACGGAAGTGAAACGACTTGGGAGATCACCGAATCTGGCAACTTGGTCGCCGAAGGAGGCCCCTACCAGGACGACATGAACGGGACAGAAGTCTGGATTCCACTTTGCCTCCCTGAAGGCTGCTACGCCCTGGTTATCAGCGACGATTACGGCGACGGCTTGTGCTGCGAGTACGGCGAAGGCGGCTACATGCTGTTCAACCACAACGAGCTGCTGATCGCTGAAGGCGGCGAATTCACAGACAACGAGCTCGTGAACTTCTGTACCGACGCTGTTTCTACTGACGAGATGAACCTAGAAGCCGGCCTCACGGTTTACCCGACACCGGCAACTTCAGCCCTCCACATTGGCGGCCTCACTTCCACTGCAACCGTGACGGTTATCGACGCGGCGGGCCGACTGATCGATGGGCCAATGCGCGTGGAGCGCAACGGCATGATTAACACAGTGTCTTGGCCTGAAGGCGTGGTCATTCTCCGCGTGCTCGAAGGCGACCGCGTCCGCGTTGCCCGAAGCATCATCCAGCGTTGATGCGCGCCGCTGCTTTTTCACTGCTTGCGTTGGCTGTTGTGGGCTTCACGGGTTGTAGCAACCAACGTACGGCCAGCCTGGTGGAGGCGTCAGCTGACGCTGCACGTTTCACCATCGGCTCGGTAGAGATGAGCGGAGACTCGTTGCTGGTTGAATTGACCTACTCTGGATCAGGCCAACACAGCTTCGCAATCGTGGGCAATGGCATGGCCACCAAAAGTTTGCCGCCACAAATCCCCGTCCGCATCGTGGACGAGGTTGCAGGCGATTTCGGCCGCGCCCTCATCACCCACACCGCAGCACTGGATCTCACGCCATTCCGCATGCCCGGCCAAGGTCGCGTCGCACTAAAAATCGCGGGTTGGGATGCCATGGTCATTTATACGTACTGACGTTTCGGCGTTTTACACAAGCCAATTTGGATAGGCTTCAGGTCACGTGTCTGAATTCTATTATGGGACGGCTACCTTACCGGCGCTGAGCCCACTTCACCGGGCGCTGACCAGGACCCAACATGGCCCCAAAGAAATCAACTCCAACCGTCGACCTCGACCACCTCTCGGACAAGGCAAAGCATGATTTTGCATTGGTGCAGCGCGCCATAGAGAGCAACGATCAAGGAGCGTTCGCTGAATTGATGGAGCGCTACCGCGACCCCATTTTTTACATGTTGCTCAAGATGATCAACAACCGGGACGATGCCGAAGACTTGATGATTGAGACCTTCGGCAAGGCATTCAAACGGCTGAAACAGTATTCGCCTAAGTTTGCTTTCAGCACTTGGCTATTCAAGATCGCATCCAACGGGGCCATCGATTTCATCCGCAAGAAGCGCATCAAAGCCCTTAGTATCGACCAAGGCTTTACCGGTTCAGACGGCGATTCGTTCGAAATTCAAGTGCCGGATGACGGCTTGGACCCCATGCAGGCCTTGCAGAAAAAGGAGCGCGTCGCCAAGATGAGGGAAGTCGTCGCCCAATTGAAGCCGCGCTACCGGCGCCTCGTTGAGTTGCGCTACTTCGAAGAGCTCAGCTACGATGAAATTTCGCAAAAACTCGACCTGCCTCTCGGCACCGTGAAGGCCCAACTTTTCCGTGCCAGGGACATTCTTGCTGGCGTGATTGCTCCCAAAAAGGACGAGCTATGAATTCCGACGCCCTCGACGTCGAAAAAGTCATCGCCCCCTTTTTCGATCTCAACAGCCTCCAACGCGACCAATTCGTAGCCCTGGGCCGCCTCTACCGCGACTGGAATGCCAAAATCAATCTTATTTCCCGCAAGGACCTCGACGACTTTTACGTGCGTCACGTTCTGCATTCGCTGACGATTGCGCGCATTGAAGGCGCTTTCCCTGCTGGCACACAAGTCCTTGATATCGGAACTGGCGGCGGCTTTCCGGGCATCCCCCTCGCCATTCTTTTCCCTGAAGTCCAATTCACATTGTGCGACTCGATCGGGAAAAAAATTAAAGTTGTCGAAGCCATCGCTGCCACGCTCGGCCTAAAAAATATCGAAACTGCCTGGGCCCGTGCGGAAGACCTCGAAGGCAAATGGGACCTGATCGTCTCTCGTGCCGTGGCCCGTCTGCCCATCTTCCTCGACTGGATCAGTGCCTTGGGCGCTTCTCGCCTGCTCTACCTAAAGGGCGGCGACCTTTCGGAAGAACTGCGCGGACTCCGCGTCAAGAGCACCCAACACGCCCTCTCCGAGTGGTTCCCACTCGACCGTTTCCCCGCATTCGAGGAGAAGTGTATCGTGGATATGCGCTTGTAAACGTGCTTCCTGCTTTGCCGACGTGCATGCCAATCCCCAATCGCTCCCCCAACTTTGTGCATGATCAACGATATGCACAACCTGCAGCGGTTCAAACGTGCGCAAATCTCGGACATGGATATCGCAGAATCGAGGGAAGCTGAGCGAAACAAAGACCTGCGAGCGATACTAACCCAACTTGGCCTGCGGCTAGAATATGCGCGACGTATCCGCGGTATCAGTTGCAGTACGATGGCCCACTATGCCGGCATAACCAGGCCAACCCTCCACCGCATTGAGCGCGGCACGGGTGCATCGCGCATCGAAACACTGCTGCGGGTTCTTCATGTCATGCAACCCTCCATCGATTTTGAAGACCTCTTGCTACATGACGATTACGGCGCCCGCTGTGTGCTGGGCTACAAATCCAATCGGATGTTCGAGGATGATAAAATGACGCGCAACCGGGGCATCATTCTTCATACGCCCATCCTGGTCGACCCAGCTCCCAGCGCTGCTGACCGGCCAAAAGTTCAACTGCCCATCACTCCAAAGCCGAGCAAAATCGAATGGTAAGCGCTTGAAGTATTGCCAAACAGTTGACATAATCCCAGCTTTTGTGATGGTCCCTGGAAGCTCTTGAGAAACCTGATACGTCTACGATGCATACCACCCCCGCCACACACCATAGACGTGACACATTCTTCTGCACCCCCAGCGGACCATTTGCCCACCGCCCATCCGGCCACCGACCTCTCTTCGTCTAAATCTGCCTGCACGTTCATGATGCACATCCACCTCATTGCATTTCTCACGACATCGGCAAAAGAGCGTTCCGATCCCATAGCATAAGTTTCGAAGAATAGCAGGTTCCACTCTGAGCAGAAGTTTTGGGACAAACCGAGCGGAAATTGAGACCATCAAGACAGCAATCTGCTCGAATGCTCAAGCGACCAGTCTGTCGATTTTTCGACAATTGGTGCGTCGCTTTATCATAAT
>CALACF010000468.1 GCA_937890245.1 uncultured Flavobacteriales bacterium | reverse complement strand
CTCCGCAAAGCCTTGAAAATCACGGGATGGTGCGCCACAATCATTTGAGCGCCCCGGTCTACGGCCTCAGCAACAACGGCCTCCGTCATATCGAGTGAAACGAGCACATGCTGAACCTCGCCATCCGGCTCGCCGACGAGCAAACCCGAATTGTCATACCCCTCCTGCAAGGGAAGCGGTGCGATGCGTTCGAGAAATTGAGCTATTTCTTTGACTTGAGGCATGGGGCGAGGGCTTTTCGGAATTGCGTTTGCATCTTGCGGTGCACATCGATGTTCAAGAAGCAGCCAAAACAAATCCTAGGCAACCTACCAGTCCCTCCTGCCCCAAAAGCGGGGGTTGGTCGGAGCTTTTGGCGGATCCTGTGGGCCGGTCTTCCATCGCTGCTGTTCAAGCTTGTCGTGCTTACGCGGCACAAGCTATACGATTCCCGCATTTTTCGCAGTGAAAAAGGTGCACTCCCTTGCATTGTCATCGGAAATTTAACCGTTGGTGGTACCGGAAAGACCCCGCACGTAAAGGCCCTGCTTGAAGCGCTTCGCCTTTCATCCCAATCCCCAGACGCTCCCACAACCCGATGGGCCGTCCTGAGCCGCGGCTACCGCCGCTCGACCAAGGGCTTCCGTTGGGTTGGCGCTCAGTCAAAAGCGAGCGAAGTCGGTGACGAGCCACTCGAAATCGCGCTGCGCTTCCCTAAAATCACGGTCGCCGTTTGCGAAAGCAGGCCCGAGGGTGTGGCGCGTATCGCGGCTGCCCGCCAGGATCCAGGCGAGGCTGAACATCTAGCAGATGCCGTCCTACTCGACGACGCATTCCAACACCGCGCATTGCAGCCTGACCTTTCCATCGTCCTGGTCGATGTCAAACAGCCCGTCGACCTTGACGCGATGCTCCCACTGGGACGACTGCGCGATCTACCCAGCCGGTTGTCTGCGGCCGACGTGGTCATCCTCACCCGATGCGAGCGACAACTGGTCAAGGGCGATTTGCGGCTGTGGCGCGACCGGCTCGGCGTCCACCGCGACCAACTGCTCCTGCACACAGCCATGCGGCCCAAGGGCCTCAAAGACATGCGAACCAAACGATTCGCAGCTTGGCCGCGCCGAGCAGTCCTCGTCTCGGGCATCGCCAACCCCCAATCATTTGTCGAATTTGTCGAGAACGGCTGCCGGATCTCGGCCCGATTTATCTGCCCAGACCACCACCCCTTTTCGGCTGAAGATCTTGACTTATGGCGCTCAGAATTGGCCCAAGAAGCTGAAGCGATCATCACCACGGAAAAAGACGCCGCCCGGATCCGCGAACTCGACGGTGCCAGGGATCTGCCCATCCTCGTCGTCCCAGTCGGCGTACAATTCCTCGATGAGCACGGCATCGACCAGCTCGTGGGAAAAATCCAATCTGCGGTGGCGCAAAGACGAGCGCATTCCGCATGATATTTGCCACCCCCATGAAAATTTCAACCCGCTGCCTTTCGGCTTTTGCTGTACTCTTGACCCTCGCCTCCTGCCAAGGCCCCTCGTCCTCTGGTATCTCAGGAACCATTGCCGGATTTGAGAATCAAGAAGTCGTTCTCTTCTCATCGACAACAGGCCAATTCCAGCCTGTCGACACGGCCATGGCGGACGCCTCAGGAAGCTTCTCCTTTGACGGCAATCCTCTCGAGGGCTTGGAGATGGACCTCTGGAAGGTTACTGCGGCTAACAAGAAGTACTTCTTTGCCTTTGCCGACAGCGCAACGTCCGTCCATTTCACCGGTGCTGTAGCGGAAGGCAAGCCCGTGGTGACCGGCCTACATGTAGAAAAAGACGACTTAAACGCCCGCTTCTGCACCTTCATCGACTCGACCCAAACTTTCAGTAGCCCTTTGAATAAAGAGGGGCTTCACAGGTATGCGGCCGCCACGGCCCGGGCTGAACTCCACACACCGATTGGCCTGTTTGCTTTGGAGCACCTGGATATCGGCGGCCACAAGAAATTGGCCAAGCAGGTCCTTGACTCGACAGCCACAATGATGGGGCACACGGCGTTTCACCGCGCAATGCTCGGCAAGGTCAGCAAGGCCAGCCGAAAGCGCACCGCGCCAACAGGCGCGCCTAAAAGCCAACGCAACAGCCTGATAGAAGTCGGCATGGTGATGCCCGATCTGCCCCTGCCCAACCGCGATGGCGAACCGAGGACGATCAGCGATTTGCGGGGAAAAGTCGTGCTCGTCGATTTTTGGGCATCTTGGTGTGGACCGTGCAGGCGCGAGAATCCGACCGTTGTGCGCGCTTGGAAAAAGTACCAGGACCGTGGATTCGAGATCTTCTCCATTTCACTGGACCGCGACAAGACGCGCTGGGAAAATGCGATCGCGCAGGATGAATTGGCATGGGATGATCACGTCAGCGACCTCCAGGGATGGCAGAGCGTGGCGGCCCAGACCTACGGGGTGAATAGCATTCCGCACACGATTTTGGTCGGTCGCGACGGGACTGTACTCGCCACGCATTTGAAGGGCGCTCAACTCGAATCCAAACTACTCGAAGCGCTTTGAACAAGCCCCCGACGACCATACACTTTGCCAGTGATCTGCATCTTGGCGCGCCCAATGCGGCTGTTTCGAAGGCGCGCGAGAAGCTGTTCGTACAGTGGCTTGATGAGGTCGCGAGCAAAGGCGACGCACTGCATTTGGTTGGCGACACGCTCGATTTTTGGTTCGAGTGGAAGCACGTGGTCCCGCGCGGACATGTCCGGATTTTTGGGGCATTGGCCGCATTGGTTGACGCTGGAATTCCGGTGCATTGGCATGTCGGAAACCACGACCTCTGGACCTTTGGCTACCTCGAGCAGGAGCTAGGCGTGGAGGTGCATCGCGAACCCATCGAGCTGGAAATAAATGGCGAAAAATGGCTGGTCGGACATGGCGACGGTCTGGGTCCGGGCGACAACAAGTACAAGATGCTCAAGCGCATTTTTACCAGCGCCGCTGCGCAATGGGCATTTTCTCGCCTCCACCCCAACCTCGCCGTCGGCCTCGCCCAGCGCTGGAGTCGATCGAGTCGCATCCACAACGCAGATTCCGACGCCGAATTCAACGGCATAGAAGGCGAATGGCTCGCACACTATATAAGGTCAGAAGAACAGCTCCGCACCCAGCGGCAAGTCGCGCCGCGCACTGGCTACATTTTCGGACACCGGCATTTGCCACTTGACGAGACGCTCGATGTCAGCCCCGGAGGGAAACTAGATGGGCCAAACCGCAGCACGCGTTACATCAACACAGGCGAGTGGCTCAGCCACCGCAGCTATCTGCGCATCGACCCGCAAGGGGCCGAGCTTCTGCGCTACTAGATATCTATAGACTTACTGAATGACCAAGCGGGTCGCCTCGCGGCGCGCACCTTCGGTCACAACCACGAGATAGGTTCCACGGGCCAAATCAGCCGTGCTCAATTGCACACGCTCAACGCCTTGTGTCACAGCAGACACGCTGTAGACCTCGCGGCCCTGCATGTCGTGTACGCTCACCATCGGTGTGTTCCAGCCCGTGAGCTCCAAGGTTGCATCTTGCCCAGAAGCCGGGTTTGGATACACGCGCAAGGTCTTGGGCGCCATGGGCACTTGAACCTGCGCTGGTGTCGAGAGGAAGTTGTCCGAGCGGAAGATGCCGCGCCCATGCGTTCCTGCGTAAATCGCGCCGCCATTTGATGGCTCAGACCAGGTTGTCGCCGTGCGCCACTGTTGCTCCATGCTGAACACAGGCACGGCAATTGCATCAGCACCTGGCGCCATGCCGAGGTTCTCCATCGTCCAGTTGTCGCCGCCATCGGTTGTCAACCAAACACCGTATTCCGTTCCAATCACGATTGTTTGTCCGGTCGCGTCGCCCGCGTCGATGATGGCGTCGTATATCGGCATCTTGGCAAGCTCGTTGCTACCAGGAAACCAAACGTCGCTCCAGCTTGGATCATCTGACAAAGCGTCGAAGGTCTCTTGAATCTTGCCGCCGGCATTTATTCCATAACCACCCAAGGTGGCCACCACGTGGTTCGGGTTGTTTGGATCGACTGCGACACCTGTGATTACAGATCCAACAGACAAGATGGTCGTGCGGGTAATGGCCTCAGGAACCGTACAGTCGGTCCACTCGTAGACATCATCAAGTCCGCTGAAGCGGTAGAGCTTTGAGTCCCAGCCCGACACGAAAATGTGGTTGCCCGCCTCTGGCTCGGGGCCCACGGCGAACTCAATAGACTTCGCACCGCTGCCTCCCGGGGCATTGCCCAAGAAGAACCACCGCGGTTGCGTGTTGAAATTCAGCCCGCTGCGCGTCATCCACACGCCATTTCCGCTGTTGAAAGCGGCCACGGTCATCGAGGTATAAGGGTCGGTCACCTTCAGGCGCTCGGCCACCTCGTACGTGGTGTCTGCAGCGTAAAGCCAAGTTGAATCACAAAGCGTTACGTAGGTCGTGTCACCGTCGACAACGACCATTTCGTCCTCGCAGTCGACACTCAAGTTTTCCTCCTGCGGGTCAAGCCACCAGTATTCGTTGTCGAAGAGTTGCGTTCCAGAAGTGACTTCCGGGCGAACCAACATATCCCAATACTGCAATGGCGCTTCGATTGTGTACTCAAAGGGCAAGTTCAAATTTGCCGTTTCCATCGAGAATGTGCTGTCCTCCACCGTCTCCGTGTACGGGTTGACGAGCGTTACATATTGTCCACTCTGCGGATCGTCGAAGTTCTCATACAAGTTCATGCAGGTATAGAATCCGCCGATTTCCCCCTCCTCGATAAACTCGTAAACACATCCGTCGAAGAAGTCCTGTGCGAAGTTGAATTCCGAGCTCTCAGATAGGAGGCCCCGCCCGAGCGATCCGTTCTGAGATGTTGCGAAATAGGCCAATCCGTCCAGGGCTGTAGCCTGCGAAAGGGCACAGTCAAATCCGTCGCCACCCTTCACGTCAATGGCATCCTGGTCGTTGATCAAAAACCCATTGGCAGGAATCAGCAAAGAACCATTGTCCTGTGTACCGCCCAACACAGCTGTATTCGGTCCATGGGCAATTCCATAAAACTGCGTCACTTGGAATCCACGGTTGCACTCGTCGTACGCGTCGCCATCGTATGACCGATAAATGCCGCCATCACAGGCGACGAACATCGTGCCAGCTGGGGTGAACATGATTTCGTGGATGTCTGCGTGGACATCGATATCTGTTCCTGCGAAATCGAAA
>CALACF010000467.1 GCA_937890245.1 uncultured Flavobacteriales bacterium | reverse complement strand
TATAAAGTTATGCTCAAGCTATTCCGCTCTTTACTGCTGATTTCGTGCACCTTACTCTCGTACCTTTCGACAGGACAGACCGACCTTTCCGATGCTGTTCGACGCGAGTACAGCGCGGTCCGCGTGCCCGACCGTTCCATTGAGATCGACGGAAAACTGGGGGACGCAGCATGGGCCAGCATCCCGTCCCATGGCAAATTCACACAGCTTCGTCCGCAACCCGACAGCCCGGCATCGCAGCGAACCGAAATTAGATTGGCCTACGACAACAATGCCCTGTACGTTGCGGCCCGGATGTGGGACACGGCGGCCGATTCGATCTTGCACCAGCTTGTGCAACGGGACGGGGACGGCAATACGGACGGCATCATGCTCTGGTTCGGATGCTACGACGACAACAAAGCGGCGGTGAGTTTTTCTGCCACGCCAGACGGGGTGCAGCGCGACGCAGCGCTGACCTTTGCGGGGGGCGATTTGAACTGGAACGCTGTGTGGGAGGTGGAATGCACGATCGACAGCTCTGGCTGGACAGCAGAGTTTGCACTGCCCTGGTCGGTGTTTCGCTTCCCGAAGCTCGAGGGTGATCAGCAGCAGCGCTGGGCGATGAACTGTGAGCGAACCATCCGTAGGAACCGCGCAACTTCCATGTGGAATCGGATGGACCCGAACCAGGACAACAACCTGAGTATGGGCGGCATCCTCACCGGCATCTCAGGCATCACGCCACCGCCACGAATCAGCCTCTATCCCTATGCCTCGGGCTACCTCGAATCGTATGACGGAGAATCGACCACCAGCTGGAACATGGGCATGGACATGAAACTCGGGCTGGGCAATGCTTTCACAGCCGATATCACGCTGGTGCCGGACTTTGGACAGGTGCAGTCCGACAACGAAATTCTCAATTTCACCCCCTTCGAAATCCAGTTTCAGGAGCGCCGGCAGTTCTTCACCGAGGGCGTCGATCTCTTTGAGAAGACAGGCCAATTCTACTCGCGCCGCGTCGGCGAAAACGGCCAATTGCTCAACGCCTCAAAGATCACGGGACGCACCCAGGGCGGCACCGGCGTCGGCGTGCTGAACGCCATTTCTCGCGATGAAGAATCGGGCGCCTTGCAGGATTTTCTGGTCGCTGCGGTTGACCACAACCTGCGCAACGGCGGGTTTGTCTCAGTACAGAGCGGTCATGTGATGCGCGGAGACTCGTTGGCCGACGATTGGGTCGGTGGCGCGAGCTTTGCCCTGCTGGACGAGGAAAATCGCTGGCTGGTCTGGGGCACATTCGGAGCCAACCGCATTCTCACCAGCGCAGCCGGGGCCGGAATTGATGGCGCGGGTGCAACCGCCCAGACCGAGGGCGAAACGTGGAGTTGGGAGGCCGCAAAAATCGCGGGGCGACTTAAGTACTCTATCGGCCAATACAACGAGAGTCCTGGCTACGACCCCAACGCCACGGGCTATCTCCAGGCCCCCAATGAGCACACGTCCTATGCAAGAGTGGACTACGGGATCCCAGAACCCTTTCAAGTTGGACGTTTGAGTTTCAATAAGATGTTTTGGAACTTGGACGTTTCACACAGCCGCCAAATCCAGCCGAGCACTGTGACGGCCCGCGGCATCGGCGGCAGATGGGGCGTCATGATGGAAAATTGGGATTTCTACATGCTGGGATGTGAGGCAACGCCATGGGAAACACTCGATTATTTCGCACCACGCCTCGACGGGCTCTACTGGCGGGAGCCGTCAAACTTGTGGGTGTTCACGAACATCAGCACGGATTACCGCAAGCGCTTGGCCCTGGATATTTTCGCCGAAAACGACTTCAGGTCATCATCTGCTGCAGCTGCCAACTACAACGACTGGTCATCCTACGCTGTTAGTCTTTCGCCGCGCTTCCGCATCAACGACCAGTGGATGCTCAAGTACAGCTACCTCCACCAAGTTGCTCGAAACGAGCGGGGCTTCACAGCGATTCGATCCCAGGACCTTGGGCAAGAGCAATCAATTTGGGCCCGAAGAGACGTGCTACAACGCGAACAACTCATCGATCTAGAACATGTAGTCAGCAACCGAGCGGGCTTCACCTTCCGCCTCCGCCATTTCTGGAGCGCCGTAGACAACCATGCGTTTTTCTCACTCGGAAGCGACGGCTACTTGCACACCACCGACTTAATCGAAGTTGCAGAAGACGGCACATCCGACGAGGACCTGAGCTTCAATGCCTGGACTGTCGACTGCGTCTACCGCTGGGTCTTTGCACCGGGCAGCGAACTTTCGGTCGTCTGGAAAAATCAATTGTACTCTGAAGGCCAATCCCTCCCACTCAGCTACGTCGACAACCTTGAAGGAGTACTCAATTTACCACACTCCAATAGCTTGTCTATCAAGCTAATCTACTTCCTCGATTACGCCGCTTTTCGGGGTGTCCGCTGAAGGCCAATCGACGTTCAGCTCCCCGTAATTTCCCGCCCCGTCCACGGCCCAAAATCGGGCGCTGAGGCCGTCGTCTGCACGGTCCCCGAGTTGGTAAACGAGCCAACCCTTGTCGCGACTCACGCGCAACCACTGCCCGCCCGAAACGGCGCCGTGATCGGACACGCCACTCAAATCATCGTGGACAAAAACGCGCAAGGTCTTGCCATCGAATCTCGCCTTCGAGAAGGTGGGCGGTAGGCTGTCGCGCCTGAGTTCGAAGAAGCCGAAGGCCTTGATCTGAAATTCCACACGCCCCGCCATCTCGTCGGCCATCCACGTGTTGCCAACCTCACCGCCCGGTTCGACGATCTGGCAGAGCACCCAAGGCTTGGCGGAGTCGGCCCGGCTGGGCGCAGTTGGCCCGGCCGGCAAGTCAAAGCTCAGTTTGAAACTTGAGCGCAGGGCCTCGTCGCCCGAACGCAGCTCGCAGCGTCCTGGCTCATGGCCTGACCGCAGGCCAGCAAGCAATTCGACCCACGTGTCTTGGTAGAACGAGCCGGCCGGGAAGTCCGCACGAACCGTCCCGCTGTCGGCAAGCGCACTGTATGGCTCGCGGTGGTCAAAGATGGGCAGTGAAGCGAGCGAAGAATCGCTGGCCAGCGCGTCGGCGACAAAGCTGCCGACCAGCCCCAGGCGAACAGTTGTCGTATTCTTCGCGTGGTCGTACATCTGAATTTCGAGCTGCAGTGAATCGCCGGCCGCCAGCACGAACGGCGCCATTCCGGTGGGTTTCTCGTAAATTCTCAGGCGGCTGCCGGGCAGCTTGTGCAGCCTGTGGATGCGCGCTTTGCGCTCGTTCCAAGCACTGTAAACGGTGTGGGCCGCCACGTCTTTGTTCGAGGAAAAGCTCAGCTCCTCCATGCGGTGGCCGTAAATTTTCTCCAGCCGCTCGGCCCCAGTCGAATCCTGCGCGACCTCAAAGACATCCAATCCGTACAAACCATGTACGAACCCCGTGGCATCCATGCGATCCAGGGCCTCGACGCCCAGTCTTACCGGGCCGTCCACTGCAAGCCAAGCGCCTTGCTCGGCTGTCCAGCGGCGGGGGGCGCTGGCATCAGATCCGGCAATTTGAGCACCGGCGGGCAGGATCCACAAGGCCTTGAAGGCGGGCGGCACCACGTCGCGATCGGTCAACCCCCAAGCGAGTGGATTCAAAGGGTGCTGGCTCGCGCGGTCGCGCACTTCAAAGTGAAGGTGGGGGCCGAAGCTGCCACCGGAATTGCCGGACCAGCCAATCGTGTCGCCCGCCGAAAAGAGGAGCTGCTCGCGCTCGGCAGCGTCCGGCCTGATGTCGATCTCCCATTGCCGACGGGCGTACTGCTTTTGCATGAGCCAGTTCTCGATGTCGGGGTGAAAGGCACTGAGGTGGGCGTAAACCGTAGTGAAGCGCGCTGAAGCATCCGATGCCGATGGAACTGTGCTTGTGTCAGCCGGGCTATCGAGGTAGAGCGCCTGGCCGTAGCCGCGAACCGAAATTTTGACGCGCGAGATGACGCCATCTGTAGCCGCGAGAACGGGAAGCCCCTCGCGCCCATCGGTGCGTATGTCCATGCCGGTGTGGAAATGGCCGGTGCGTATCTCGCCAAAATTCCCGCTGTACTGCAGTGGAATGGTGAGCGGGGAGGAAAGCCGTAAGGGTGGCGAGGCGGGTTGAGCGCGCAGCTGAATTGGCATAAAACAACAAGTGCAAAGGGCCAAGGCGAGCATTTTCATGGCCGCAAGGTATGTAACCTGTCGGCTGTTCGAAAGTTGAAAACTGCAGTGGCGAAGAGGACAATCCATCGCTACTTTAGCCAAAGAGGTATCGCCATGGAATCGTCATCAGAATCATCAAAAATGTTCAGCGCTTTGCTTGCGGATGTGAAGTCCCAAGCCGGCGCATTGGTCGCTGAACGCGACCGATTGAAGCTGCAAATAGAGGCGTTACAGCTTCGGATAACTGAACATGAGGCCCGGGCTGAAGCCGCCGAAACATCACAGGCCCCTGACGAGGCCCCTGCAACCCGCGAACGCATCCGTTCCCTGGTCGACGAAATTGACGCATGCATCGCCATGATTCCTCAGCGCCAGCAAACTGAAACCACCGAACACGTCACGGCATGAAAGAGGTTTCCATCCAGATCACCATTGCGGGCCGCCCCTACCCGCTGACAGTCAGCGAGAACGACGTCGAACGTATTGAAGCGGCCGCCGAGCAGATCAACGCCTTTGCCGACCAGTTCAGCCAAGACTTCGGCGTGAGCGACAAGCAAGATGTGCTGGCCATGGCTGCCTTGCACTTGACTTCACAAGCTGGCCAAGCTCCAGCCCCCGCAACGGAGCCCGTCGCTCAAATCGACTCCATCGAAAGTACGGAAGCCATGCGCGGGCTAGAAGAGCTGCGTTCCTTGCTCGGGAAGAGCAATGGGTAACGGCGAACAAAATCTGGGACGGCTTGGTCAGTCAGTCCGCTGGCAATCAATCAATGTGGCCGTTCAGGTCATCCTTCAGATTGTGTTTTTGCGCGTCTTGGGCGCCTTCCTCGCCCCAGGTGACTGGGGATTGATGGGCATCGCCTTGGCCATCGTCGGCATCATTGAGATTTTCGCTCAAATCGGCGTGGGCCCCTCTTTGGTGCAGAAAAAAGACCTCAATGACGGCCACATCGCTGCTGCATTCTGGCTCTCTACCGCCCTGGGAATAACCTTTACAGCCGCTGTTTACATCGCCGCACCTTGGATCGCGGGGCTATACGGGGACCCGGAATTGGTACCGGTGCTGCGGTGGATTGGGCT
>CALACF010000466.1 GCA_937890245.1 uncultured Flavobacteriales bacterium | reverse complement strand
GCTCCCATCGGATAGCCCATCCCATACTCAGCAGCCGCATCGGCGTCGGCCTTGCGGACCTCGGGGTGGTTCGCCAAGCCCAAGTAGTTGTTGATACTCCACACCAGCATGTCCTTCCCACGGAATTTCATGCGGTTCGAAATCGGACCTTCCAGCTTGGGGAAGGAAAAATATCCGTGTGACTTCTTGGCGTGTTGACCCAATGGGCCTCGATCGTTGCGGATGCGGTCAAAAATGTCCAATGGTTCTGGCTTTTGATTTTCGGGCGCGAAGTTACTGCAAGCAAGCCCAATTATGTGCCTCAAGCGATTAACTTCGCGGCCTCGATGAAAATAAGCACGCTTCGCATTTTGATGATCAGCTCGATCGTTTTGCTCCCTCTTACTGGGTGTGATGGATATCAGAAACTTCTGAAGAGCACGGACACCGAGCTAAAGTATGAAAAAGCGATGGCCTTTTACGCAGAGGATCGCTGCATGCAGGCGCTGCCCCTTTTAAAAGAGCTCGTCGGCCTGTTCCGCGGGACCGACCAGATGGAGGAAGTGTTCTTTGCTTACGCCGGAGCCCAATACTGCATCGAAGACTGGTACATGGCCCGGTATTACTACCGCCAATACGCAAAAACCTTCGCTTCTTCTGAGCACACCGAGGAAGCCGAATTCCGCGCCGCACTGTGTAGCGTATACCTCAGCCCCTCCTACTCTTTAGACCAATTCGACACGGGCGCAGCCATCGACGATCTGCAACTCTTCATGGACCGCTATCCGCAATCGTCTCTTAAGGACAGCTGCAACAACATGATGGGCCGCCTGCGTGGCAAGCTCGAGTTGAAGTCCTTCGAGCAGGCAAAGCTCTACCACACCACTCTAAAGTTCCAAAGCGCCGTGATGGCCCTGGACTACTTTTTGGACGACCACCCCATGGGTCCGTACTCCGAAGAAGCCTCTTTTCTGATCATTGAATCCCAATTTCTGTATGCTCAGCAGAGCACTTTGCGACGCCGCGAAGAACGTTTTGCAGATGCCATTGAAAGTTACTTTAATTTTGCAGCCCGTTTCCCCGAGAGCGACTTCATTGATGCCGCGGTGCGCATGCACCGCCAAAGCATGATTGGCATGGAGAAAGCATCGAAGGACATGCGGGCAAATCAACGGGAAAATCCGACACAATGAGTGTAAAATCTACAGCTGAACGCACCACCATCACCCGCGACACCAAGGCACTTGACAGCCATGTTGACGGAAATTTGTTCGAGGCCATTGTCGTGCTATCCAAGCGCAGCAACCAGATCGGCTCTGCCATCAAGCAGGAGTTGAACGAGAAACTCGAGGAGTTCACCACGTCGTCTGATGCGATCGAGGAGGTGTTTGAGAACCGCGAGCAGATTGAAATTTCTCGCCATTACGAGCGTCTTCCAAAGCCCAACGCAATGGCGATCAAGGAGCTTGAGGAAGATGACATCTACTTCCGTCACCCCTCTCCTGAGGAGCTCATCCAGATCAAAGCGGATGAAGAAGCTGCACGCCTAGAGCGCAAGAACAACTTCAAGAAGGACTTCAAGGGCAAGGACGCCGTGAAGGATTTCGACA
>CALACF010000465.1 GCA_937890245.1 uncultured Flavobacteriales bacterium | reverse complement strand
CGGAATCCGCCTGAAGAGTTAACGACAACGACAAACGCCATGTCTGATCAAAGCCAACACTTCTCCGATCGTCGAGAATTCGAACATTCCACCCTCGACGAATCGAGCTTGCAAGCCGTCGAAAATGACCCGTGGGCCTTCTTCGCACAATGGCTTTCAGCAGCAAAAAATGCGGGCCTTGAGGACTACAACGCGATGGTGCTCAGCTCTCTGACGTTTGATGGAGCCCCCGATGCCCGGGTCGTGCTGATCCGATCGATTGACGACAAGGCGTCCACGGGGGGTAAGCCAATCAAATCACTCTCCTTCTTCACCAACTTCAACAGTGAGAAGGGCCGTCAGCTCGCTGCCGACCCGCGCTGTTCCGTTACCTTTTACTGGAAGGAGCTCGAGCGGCAAGTCCGCATGATGGGGCGGGCCGTTCCCTTGAGCGAGGCCGCTTGCGACGCCTACTTCTCCTCGCGCCCACGCGGAAGTCAACTCGGCGCTTGGGCATCCTTGCAGAGCGAAGTCATCGATGCCCGTTCCCAGCTCGAAGAGCAACTCGTCGAGGCTGCAGCTCGTTTTGAAGGCCGCAACGTCGCGCGCCCATCGCATTGGGGCGGATACGCCTTTGTGCCGCATAATTTTGAATTTTGGCAGGGACGACCGAGCCGCCTGCACGACCGCATCCGCTGTACCCAGGCGTCTTCTGGCACGTGGATCCCCGAGCGGCTCAGCCCGTGAAGTGCTGGCGCATTTATCGACTCAGTCCACCGCCAACAACAACCCTTTCAAGTAGGCGCCCTCAGGGTGGAATGCGCTGATGGGGTGGTCGGTTGGTTGGCCGAGGCGTTTGATGATCCGCACGTTGCGTCCCGACTCAATCGCCGCAGCAATGATCGTGTCTTCGAACAATCCGGCGTCCACAACCTGGGAGCATGAGAACGTAAAGAGAAGCGCGTCGGTTGGCAAACGTTTCAGCGTCTCCAGATTCAATCGCTTGTAGCCCTGCACTGCGCGGTGCCGAGCTGAGCGCGACTTGGCATAGGCCGGCGGATCCAAAATCACGAGATCGGGCAGGGATTCGCAACCGCGCACATAGGCCAATACATCTCCGCATGACACACTGTGCTTGGCGTCGTCACATTCTTCATTGAGTGCCACATTTTTCTCGCAAATCTCCAAAGCCGGCGCACTGGCGTCCAAACTCACGACCGATTTGGCGCCACCAGCAAGCGCCGCCAAAGAAAATCCGCCTGTGTAGGAAAAAGCGTTCAAAACGTCCCGCCCGGCGGCAAACTGCCGCACGATATCTCGGTTGTCTCGCTGGTCTAAGTAGAAGCCGGTTTTCTGACCGAGGAGCACGTCAATTTCATAGCTCAATCCGTTTTCAACGACAGCAGTTACGCCATTGGCATCATCAGTCGGGGGCTCGATCCAGCCCTCGGCACTCATCTCTGTTCCCAAGGTGTCACCATGGGATTTCAATAATTTTCCGCTTCGGCTGGCGATGCCTTTCAGCTCACCGCCTAAGGCAAACTTGAGGCCGGCCACAATCTGCGGCAGGGCGCGGTGCATCCCCAAGGTGTGGGTCTGGATCACTGCAATGCCGCCATACCAATCCACGATCAGGCCGCTCAGCCCGTCGCCCTCGCCGTGAACGAGGCGACAACAATTGGTCTGTTCACCGCTGATCAAGCCCCATCGCCGGCGCCAGGCAATGGCGCTCTGCAATTGGCCGGCCCACCAATCCGAAGTAGGCGTGCCTTCCTGCCGCCCGGTTCGCTCCAAGAGGCGCACGGCAATCGTGGCCTCGCCCCAATGGCCCCAACCGATGGGGCGCCCTTGGGCGTCGGTCACCCGGACCCAATCGCCTTCTACGGGCGGTTCGGCCTGTGTGTCGTTTGGCAGCACGAGCCGCTCAATAGCACCCGAAAAAATCCACGGATGACCGCGACCCACACTGGCCGCACGGCCCTTCTTCAGTACAACTTCACAGCTTTCCATCATGGCGCGAAGGTAGCTAGCTTTTGAAGATGCGCATACGGTCCCATCCCACGCGTCCTTGGTCTCTTAAGCCGCGCAAAATATCCCGCACCTTTTCGTGATGTCGGGGCGAAAAATGCCGGCCGAGCTCTGATCCAGGAAGCCCATTGCCGATGGCCTCAAGTACTTTTTCCGCCGTCGGATCGGGCGGTGGCGCACACACATCGCACACGCCACAAGTCCCAGCTTCTTCATCATCAGAGAAATACGACTCCAACGCGACGGCCCTGCACTTCAAGCCTTCAGCCCAATTCTTCATCGCAACATGCCGCGCCTTCGCTGCTTTGATTCGGTCGATGTAAATCCCCGCTGGAAAACTGATTTTTTCAGCCGCAGTTCGCGCCTCTTCAAATGAAATATAAACGCGGTGCTGGGGTGGGTAGAAGGCGATAAACTGCCGGTCGGCCAGATGTTCAAGCCGCTGTAAAACGAGTTTTTCGGCCTCCCCGAGTTGCCGTGACAGTCCTTCGATTTGCAGTTGCGGCGCGCCGGTTCCCCCGCCATACCGCCTGATCAGGAGGTCGAGTAGGGGGGCGTCCGGTCGGTGGGTTTGCGCCTCTGCACGCAGGGTCTCGAGCTCTGTTTTCCACGTGAATGCGTAATGCCGCGAGGCCTCGCCCGCCTTTAAGTACCCAGCCCTGGCAAGCAAATCAATCGACTTTTTGACATGGGGCAGCGATATCTTTAAATGGTCGGCTGCCTGGCGCAGATCCACGCCGCCTCCTTCGTCCACACTGCCCACTGGCGTTCCGAGTTGGTTTGCGAGGTGTTGGAATACACGCCTGACATTTTCCATGCTGGGAATTTCCAAGGCCAATCGTTCACCTGCCGCAGCAATCGACTTCCCATCCAAAAACAGCTCAGCAGTCGCGGGCAAACCATCGCGCCCAGCGCGCCCCGCTTCTTGGATATACGCCTCCGGTCCATCTGGCAGGTGGGCATGGGCAATATGTCGAACGTCCGGCTTGTCGATGCCCATGCCAAATGCACTGGTGCAAGCAAGCACTTCGAGCTCTCCGCTTATCCACTGTCTTTGGGCGCGTTCCCGGTCTTTCTGCGGCATCCCTGCATGGTACGCAGCCGCCCGGCGCCCGGCGCCACGAAGCAGCGCTGCCCGGTGCTCAGCTTCGGCCCGGGTCCTTACATACAAGAGCGCTGTGCCGGTTAAACCCTGCGCCCAGAAATGCAGAACCGTGGCCGCATCCTCAACAAACTCCACGCGAAATTCCAAGTTTTCCCGCCGCAAAGGCGCACGAACCAGCACGGGGCTTTCCAGCGCGAGCAAGTCCACAACATCGCGGCCCACTTGACCGGTGGCCGTTGCCGTCAGGGCGATCCATGATGCATCGGGGTGAATCTCACGAAGCGCAGCCAACTCCAAATAGTCCGCACGAAAGTCATGGCCCCAACTGCTGACACAGTGGGCCTCATCGACGGCAATCGTCCGAACATCCATGGCCTTCAGCCGCTCCACAAAGAGCGGGCTCCCCAGCCGTTCAGGCGCAACAAACAAAAACCCGGGCGGCCCAAACCGGAAGTTGTCCAAAATCCGTTCGGCGCCCCCACGTGGCAACGCGCCCGCCAGCGCGGCCGCGGCCAACCCACGTTTCTTCAGCCCCGCGACCTGGTCCTGCATCAGCGCCACAAGCGGCGACACCACCAAGCAAACGCCCCCCCTCATCAAGCCCGGCACCTGATAGCAGATCGATTTACCGCCACCAGTCGGCAGCACCGCAAAAACATCGCGACCCGCGCAAGCCGCATCGATCACAGGCTGTTGGATCGGCCGGAAATCGTCATAGCCCCAGTGCTCCTTAAGTGTCGCACGCGCATCACTTGGCATATTAGATGACTCAGATTCTGAAGTAGCCTTTGACATAAGGAATTCGAAGGTAGTGATAGTATTATATGAGACTATGCGTATCGCTACGAGCAACGCTGCGGACAACACCTCCCAGTCAAGCAAGCCGCAGTAGATTTGCCGCACAATCGTGGAAAGATGGCAAAAATGCTGGTAGCAGGGAACTGGAAGTGCAACAAGCTCTTCAACGAGGCCCAATTGTTTGTAGACGCGCTCAAAACCGCGCTCCAAAACGCTGGCGACACAAGCCAGAAGGACCAGGGCTGTGACGTCATGATCGCCCCGCCGTCGCCCTATCTCGCGGCTTGGGCCCAGCAAATAAACGGCGCCTTCAAAGTTGGCGCCCAACATTGCAGCCACGTCGAGCCCGGAGCGCACACAGGTGACTTCACTGCAGACATGCTCGCGAGCTGCGGCGTGGACATGGTCATCTTGGGCCACAGCGAGCGACGCGCGGACCACGCCGAAACCGACCAGCACGTAGCGACACAACTTCGTCACGCATTGGACGCCGGCCTCCGCCCCATCCTCTGCTGCGGCGAGAGCTTGGAATGCAGGGAGTCAGGCGCGCACCACGACTGGGTGCAAGGACAAATTACGGCGGCCACCGCCGACCTCTCCGCCGCTGACATGTCTCGCGTCGACATCGCCTACGAGCCCATCTGGGCCATTGGCACCGGCGTTACAGCATCCACTATGCAGGCCCAAGAAATGCACGCGTTCATCCGCAGCATAATCGGCGAGTTGCACGGCGACGAATTGGCCAGCGCCACGCGCATCTTGTACGGCGGCTCGTGCAAACCATCGAATGCCGCCGAGCTTTTTGCATGCCCCGACGTCGATGGCGGCTTGATCGGCGGCGCTGCATTGGACCCTGTTTCTTTCGCTGCGATTGTCGTTGCAGCTCAATCAACAGCCTGTCCAACATGAGCGATTCTGCTGAAAAAGAGCCCTCCATCGAAGCGAAGTGGCTGCATCTTGAATTGCGCTGTAGCCCGGCTGAACCAGGCCACGAAATTGCAGCCGCCTGGCTGTCAGAAGTGGGCTTCAGCATGTTCGAAACAGACGTGCAGGGATTGCACGCCTATGGCCTGAAGGCAGAGGTCGACATCGCAGAAATGGAGGAAGTTGGCGAAAAGCTAGCAGCCTTGGGGTGTGAGCATTGGGCCATCAGCGAAGTGCAGGAGAAGAATTGGAATGCCGAGTGGGAGCAGGCCTATGAGCCGGTTGTGGTGAGCGAGCAATTGCGTGTACGTGCGACGTTTCACGCGGCCGACCCAAGCTTCGGTCGCGAAATTGTAATCCAGCCGCAGATGGCCTTCGGCACGGGCCACCACGAAACCACGCGGGGCATTCTCGCGCAGATGGAGCACATGGATTGGGCGGGGAAATCCGTGCTGGACATGGGCTGCGGCTCAGGCGTCTTGGCCATCTACGCCAAGCTTCGCGGAGCGGCACCCGTTTGGGCGATCGACATCGACGAGTGGTGCACGCGCAACACGCAGGAAAACATCGCTTTGAATCCCTTGAATGATGGCTCTCCAGCCGACATTCAGGTACGTCTGGGCGGCGCCAATCAGCTCGGAGCCGAGGACGTCCCACAATTTGATTTCCTACTTGCCAACATCAATCGCAACATCCTCACGCGCGACATGGCCGCCTACAGAAAGGTCCTCAAGCCCGGCGCCACGGCCTTGTTCTCCGGTTTCTTCCCAAGCGATGTGCGGACACTAGAACAAGCCCTCAAACCCTGCGGAATGCGCGTTGTTGG
>CALACF010000464.1 GCA_937890245.1 uncultured Flavobacteriales bacterium | reverse complement strand
GGGCGCCCGTCATTTCACCGACCGAAACGGCTGAGTTGGATTCGACAAGACCGGAGAGGGCCAGCTCTTGCTCGGCCAACATTTGATCTTGGTTGAGGCGGTCGACGACCCCGATGAAGGGGTCATTTGAATTTAGGAGGGCGTCCATGATGATTCCGCGGAGCTCGACGGCTGCGCCTTGCTCGGAGTGGCCACTTTCAAAGGTGTTGATGGCGATGTTGAATCGTCCAACCGAGAGGGCCTCGTCCCGCAGCAAGGCGGCGGATTTGTAGTTGGGATCGACGGCGACGCAAGCCGTGAAGGCTTGGTGGGCCGCTCGGTAGCGTTTGTTGTTAAAGGCTGTTTCGCCACGGATATAGAGCGGCTCTGCGCGCGCGATCACCAAGAGTGCTTGTGCGTCTCGAAATTCCGGGCTCAGTCGGGTGACCTCCTGGAATTGTGTGGCAGCGGCTTCGTAGTTCTGGGTGTTCAGATGCGCCATGCCCGCGTCGTAGAGTTGGGTTATGTGGGAGTTGACGAGGGCGTCGAAGTCTTCTGATAGGCTGGGCGGGACGGAGAGCTCTACACCAACGGAAGCGTACTTCTGTTGCGAGGTACGGGCTTTTTCGTAAGCTGAAATGGCGCCTGCGCGGTCGCCCGCAGCGGATTTCATTTTGAAATCGCCCATCTGGTCGTCGAAGACCAATTGGCCTGTAGAACGAAGACCAACAAGGGCCTCGATGTGCCCGGATTTTTTGCGCAAGGCCATGACGTAATAGTCTGCGGCTTGGGCGTGGAGCTGGGCTGCTTCGTATTTGTGCGCCTTGCGGGTGAGCGCTTTCGGGCCGTTGCAACCGGTCAGAGCGGTGGCAGAGGCGGCGGCAAGAGCAATCGCGAGGGTTATGACAATCAATCGCGGGATTGGGCTTTGCATTGAGGCAAATTTCATGAGGCAAAAGTAAGCGACGGCGGTTGTGGACAAGTCGCGTGCCAAAAATTGAATTTTTGTTGAGGGTTCGCAGGCTTCTGTCCATCTTCATCTTCGAAAAAATGCGTGTGAATCGCGCGAAATACCGAGGATATGGGCAAGCGAATTTTGGTGTTAGGAGCGGGGCGATCGAGTTCGACGCTCATCAGAAATTTGGTGAAATTTTCAGGGGCTGAGGGCTTCAGTGTGCGGGTCGGCGACCTCGATGAGGCCTTGGCCCAGTCAAAAATTAACGGCGTGAAAGGCGAGAACGGCATGGAGACGAGGGCCTCGGCGTTCAGGCTTGATGCCGATGATGCGGCGGCGCGCAAGGCGGAGATTGCAGCAGCTGATATTGTTGTGTCGATGCTGCCTGCGTTCATGCACCCTGCGGTTATGGCCGACGCGATCGAGGCGGGTTGCCACGCGATTACGCCGAGTTATGTGTCGCCGGAAATGGCTGAGTTGGGCGATGCCGCGGCGAATAAGGGTGTGATGCTGATCAATGAATTGGGCCTAGATCCGGGGATTGATCACATGAGTGCGATGGCGGCCATCGATGAAATTCGCGACGCAGGCGGCCAGATGACCAGTTTTGAAAGCTACACCGGTGGTTTGGTCGCGCGCGAAAGTGACGACAATCCGTGGCATTATAAGTTCACATGGAATCCTCGGAACGTCGTGTTGGCAGGCCAAGGCGGCTCGGCAACTTACCTCAAGAACGGGGGCGTGGAGCTCTGTCCGCCGCATCGGCTTTTCCAGGAGGTGACGCCGGTTGAGGTGCCGGGTGAGGGTCGTTTTGAAGGGTATGCCAATCGCGATTCGCTTGGATACGCCGACATCTACGGCCTTCAAGGCGTGGACACGTTGGTGCGCGGAACTTTGCGTGGACCGGGCTTTTGCGCGGGCTGGGATGCGCTGTTTCAGCTGGGCATGAACCGGGCGGATGCGCAGGTGAGTTGGCCTGAGGGCTTGTCATGGCGGCAATTCACGGCGGCTTTTGTGCCCGGATGTGGGCCGAAATCAACTTCGGAAGAGGTGGCTGACGGTGTCGCGCGCCTGACGGGCTGTGACGCGGAAACGATGGGGAAATTGGCTTGGCTCGGGCTGTTTGAAGAAGCGCCGATCGGAATTGAACGTGGTTCGCCGGCAGATGTGCTGCAGAAGTTGCTCGAAAAAAAATGGATGCTGAGTGACACAGACATCGATTTGATTGTGATGTGGCATCGCTTCAAGTTCGTCGATAAGGGCGGCGTGGCGCGCGTACTACGCAGTTGGCTGACCTTGCGCGGCGAGGATTACCTGCATACCGGGATGTCCAAAACGGTCGGCCTTCCGCTGGCGTTAGCCGCTCGGCACATTGCCCGAGGCGATTGGAATTTTTCTGGGCTGGTCATGCCAACCGAGGCGCGGGTCTACAAACCTTTGCTCGCTGCGCTCGCCCAAGAGGGTGTGGGCTTCAGCGAGGATGCCGGGGCGGAAGCTGTTAAAGGCGCGTGATGTTGCGGGCGTTGCTACTTCGGTTGTTGCGTGGGTGCTGGATGCTACTGCCTGCGATGATGTTGCCTGTGATGCTGATGGCGCAGGCACATGATGTCGTGCACGTGAAGAATACGAAAACGCAGATGCAGTGCCGGGCGGGTGGCCAGGTATTCAATCCGCTTGTGGGTATGGAGACGGCTGCGCAGGTGCGTGTGCTCAACCGACAAGCGCTGCCCATGTTAGAGGCCTGGGTAAGAAGGGGCACAAAATGCCAGGAGGCGGCCGAGGGGCGGACGGTCTTTTTGATGCGCTGGGCATCGGCGCATCCTGACCTTATAGTAAAAGTCGACGAGCTGCCCGCTGAACTGTCCTCTGATCGGCTTTTGGTGCCGTACTTGTTGAGCTCGGCTTGGGTTCAACACCGGGCGGTCGAAGGGCAGGCGGCTGGAAATCCGATGACGCTTCGCGAAATGGAGGACGCTACTTTTCTGGGACTGGCGCGAATGATTCGGCGCGGAACGGTTGCTGGCGTCGAGGCGCGGGATGCAGTTGGGGATTGGCCTTGGGTCAAATGCAGGACGAAAAATTGCCTGCAGAAAAACCGTTGAAAGCCTGCGGAAAAATTGTGGAAACGAGAAAGGGGCCGCCGCCCACCCTGAGTTCAACTCGGGATGCGCTGGCGGCCTCCTATTCCACATCAACCTCGGACCCTTGCGGGCCTCATCATCATCATCGTATGTCTTGTGGGGCTCCTTGCCGGCGAAATTCATTCGCGCCGGAGGCCGGGGTTAATACGTGAGGGGGTAGGCTTTGGTTTCACTTGGTGCTTACTTTTGTTTCGATGCGCAAATTTGACATTCCCCAGCGGTATAATTCGCCCGTGATTGGCCGCTTGAAAGTGATGCGTTCGGCTGCTGATCCGCGCAAGCGTGACGTGTCGCCTGCTGTCCTTAATTTCGGGGGCATTACGTGGATTATTCCCCGGCATTTCGGCTTTTGTTTCGGGGTTGAAAATGCGATTGAGATTGTTCACAAAGCCATTTATGCCAATCCCGACAAGCGCATCTTTCTACTCTCTCAAATGATCCACAACCCTGTGGTTAACGCCGACTTGGAAGGGCAGGGGGTTCGCTTTTTGCACGACACACAGGGGCGAGAATTGACGCCCTTCTCTGAGCTGACGAGCGATGATATCGTGGTGATTCCAGCCTTTGGAACAACTGTTGAAATGGAGGCGAAGCTGAAGGGACTGGGCCTAGACATTGAGAAATTTAATACGACCTGTCCATTTGTAGAGCGGGTGTGGAAGCGGTCTGCGAAGTTGGGTGCGGACGATTTCACGGTGATCGTTCATGGGAAGCATAATCATGAGGAGACGCGTGCAACTTTTTCTCGCGCCTGTTCCACGGGGCCCGCGCTGGTGGTGAAAGACAGAGTTGAGGCTGAGGTGTTGGCCCAATTCATTTTGGGCGAGCGGGCGCTGGCGGGTGATCCTGGAGCTGGCCTCGAGAGTTTTGACGAAATTTTTGGCAAGCGTGTCAGCCCTGGATTTTCAGCAGTTGAACATTTGCAGCGCATCGGGGTGGTGAACCAGACAACCATGTTGGCTACTGAAACCCAGTCTATTGCTGACCTTTTAAAGGCTGCAGTTTCAGATCGAAATTTTGCGAACACCCGCGACACCTTGTGCTACGCTACAGTCGACAACCAAAAGGCGACGTTGGCAGCCCTTGACCAGGCCGAGGGTGCAGACCTTGCGCTGATTATTGGGGGCTTCAACAGCTCAAATACCTCGCATTTGGTCGAACTCTGCGAGACGCGTTTACCGACCTATTTCATCTCTGGGGCAGAGGCTTTAAATGAGGATGCTTCGCTGGAGCATTTTGAATTGGCATCGTCTAAACTTGTCATATCCAGTGACGTATTGGCCCCGAAATCTGACGGTTCCCCGCTGCGCATCATCCTCACTTCTGGCGCGTCCTGCCCGGACACTTCGGTCGACGCCGTGCTTCAGCGGGTGAACGCACTTTGCGGCGGTGGATGCGATGTGGATGAAGTCTTCGCGAAATTCGAGGGAAATCAGTCGGAGGAGCCCAACTTGCCGGCCTGATTATGCGTGCTCCCAAGATTCCTTCCATGTTCCGCAATGTCCGGACGTCGCCACGCCAGTTTAAGATGCGCTCGCCGCATTATGACCAGCGCGAGGCGGGTTGGGCTGAACGACAGGCTGCGCTCGACGCGCAATTTGACAGCGGACAGGCGCCGCCGCCGCGCGTAAAACTTCGCCGCGGTTCGTCGGTAGCTACGCGCAAGCAGGCGCAGAAAAAACGGAGCACCCGCATCCTTCTTATCATCATGGCCCTTCTATTTATTCTCTGGAATCTCGAATCATGGATGGCCAAGTAAGCTCAGCGGAAATCACGCGCTTGCCCGAGCATGTGGCGAACCAAATCGCAGCGGGAGAAGTGGTTCAACGCCCGGCTTCGGTCGCCAAGGAACTTCTGGAGAACGCGATCGACGCGGGCGCCACGGAAATTTCGCTCGACGTGGTTGATGCGGGCAGAACGCGCATTTGCGTTGCGGACAATGGCAGGGGCATGGGCCCAGAAGATGCGGAGCTTTGCTTTGAGCGGCACGCCACATCGAAAATTAGCTCTGCCGATGATTTGCTGTCGCTCGTCACAAAGGGCTTCCGTGGAGAGGCGCTCTCAAGCATCGCCTCCGTTGCTCAAGTCACGCTCAAGACGCGCCGCCCGTCAGACGAGCTCGCCCTGGAAATCAATGTCGACGGCGGCGACGTCTCTTCGCCCCGAGCCTGCACGGCTGAACCCGGCAGCCGCATGGAAGTGCGCAACCTCTTTTACAACGTACCAGCCCGCCGCAACTTTCTCAAGAGCGATGCGGTCGAAATGCGTCACTTGATCGATGAATTCCACCGGGTAGCCCTCCCGCATCCGGAGATTGCGTTCGTCATGCGCCACGGCGGCAAGGCGTTATTCAACCTGCCTGCGGGCGCCTTGCGACAGCGCGTGGTCCATATTTTCGGCCCGCGTTACGACCAGCGCCTCGTGCCCATCGACGAGTCCACCGATGTGGTGAGGCTCAGCGGATTTGTCGGCAAACCTGAGCATGCAAAGCGCACCCGCGGCGAGCAGTTTCTCTTCGTCAACGGCCGATTCATCAAGCACCCTGCATTCCACAGCGCTATCATGCGCGCAATGGACGGCCTGCTGCTCCCCGGCCAGTTCCCGTTCTACGTTCTCTTTCTCGAGGTGAATCCAGCGCGCATCGACGTAAACATCCACCCCACAAAGGTTGAGGCCAATTTCACAGAGCAGCGGGAAATCGTAGCGATACTTGGGGCCGCCGTCAAGCGCGGACTTGGCCGTTTCCAAGTGGCACCTGCCCTCGACTTCGATCAGGAGACCGCATTCACGCTCACCGTACCTGCGCCGGGCGCCATCATCTCCGAGCCGCAAATCAAGGTCGACACGACCTTCAATCCCTTCACGGTCGAACGCCGCCCTGCTGGACACGCCGCCAACGCCGCGAGCACTGGCAGTCCACGATCCCACGACGCGCTGCGCCCCGACCGCATCGCCGCAACCCAGAATTTCTTCGAACCTTCATCGGCGCCCGCGTCGATGGCTGGCAGCGCGCCCGCCCGTCCCATGTTCCAGCTTTTCGACGGCTGGATCGTGACCACGACAAAAGCGGGCTTGGTGATGATAGACCAACACCGTGCCCACGCCCGCATTCTCTTCGATACCTACACAGCCTCGGCCGCGGTTTCACAACAATTGTTGTTTCCCGCCAGCCTCGAGTGCCCCTCAGCCCAAGCCGGAATCGTCCTAGAGAACTTGGACATGTTCCGCAGCTATGGATTTGACATCGACCATCTTGGCGGCGCTGATTTTGTGGTGCGCGGCATTCCCCAGGACGCCTTGGCTTATGGCAACTCGCCTGAACCACAGCAGCTTATCGACGATATGCTCGCTGAAATAGACGAATTCGGTTCGCTAGATGAGGAGGCGATGCGCTCTCGGGCTGCCGCCGGATTGGCAAAATCAGCGGCTATCAAAAAGGGGAAATCCCTGACGGCCTTAGAAATGCGCGACCTCATCGACCGACTTTTTGCCTGCGAGGAGCCCGGCCGCGACCCTTGGGGACGGCCTACAATTGCTACATTTGACCGCGACACGATCGCTGCTCGCTTCAGCTAAACCCAGGTAAACTCGGATAAACTCAAGGCCCCGCTTCACCCACCGCCCCCATGCTCAACAACCTATCACCGGTCGTCAAGAATTTGCTGATCATCAACGTGATCTTCTACTTCGCGTCGCGTTTCCTTGGACTGGAAGGCGTGCTGGCGGGCTATTACCCAAGCGCCCCCCAGTTCCAACCTTGGCAGGTCCTCACGCACATGTTCATGCACGGCAACCTGTCGCACATCTTCTTTAACATGTTTGCGTTGTACATGTTCGGCCCCAACCTTGAGCGTGTTTGGGGATCAAAACGTTTCCTCAACTACTATCTCATCTGCGGCCTCGGTGCGTTTGCCCTCCATGAATTTGTCGTTGGATACCAATTCTACCAGGATTTCGGGACCTTTTTTCCCACTGCAGATATTGTCGCCCAAGGCTTCACGGGCCAAATGCGCGCTTCGATCCTCTATCAAACCTTCGTGCCTGTAGTGGGCGCATCGGGCGCAGTTTTCGGCATCCTCCTCGGCTTTGGCATGCTCTTTCCAAACACCCGCCTCATGCTGTTGTTTCCTCCGATCCCAATCAAGGCGAAGCTGTTCGTCATCGGATACGGAGCCATCGAAATCTTCCTCGCCCTCGAGAACAACCCCGGTGACAACGTCGCCCACTTTGCCCACTTGGGCGGTATGATATTCGGTTACATCATGATCAAGAAGTGGAAGGGCGAGCGCGAGACCTTCTATTGAGCACCCGAGCGAATTGGATTCAATGCTGACGATAATCAAAACGTGGTGGCTAACCGGCGGCATGTCTATCCGAATCCTGCTGATCAACGCCCTGACCTTTTTGCTGATCACGCTTGCGAGCTTATCGCTCACGCTGGGCGCAGACTTTTTGGCCGAATTTAAAGGAGCGTACGGCCTGGCTGCCTATGCCGACTTCGGCCTGATGCTGCGGCGCCCGTGGGCAGTGCTCACGCACATGTTTGCCCACGAATCGCCGACGCATTTCGCCATGAACGCGATGATGCTGTATTGGGCGGGCGCCATGTTCCAGCAGCAATGGGGCGAGAAGAAATTACTCCAACTCTACATCTTCGGTGGCCTCGCGGGCCTGCTCATCTACACGGCCGCCCTGCATAGCGTGCCTGCCTGGGCGACCATGCAAAACCGCCCCGTCCTGGGCGCCTCGGCCGCCGTCCTCGCGCTATTCGTAGCAACCGCCACGGCCACCCCGAACAAAAAGATCGCCATGCCGCTCCTAGGCGCAGTCGAACTTCGCTGGCTGGCCATCGCCTTCGTGGTGCTCGATCTTGTTTACCTCGGCGCCAGTGAAGACCCCGGCGGCAAGGTCGGCCACCTCGGCGCGGCCCTCATGGGTTTTGTCTGGGCCCAGCTTCAATTGCGCACCCAAAACCCAGGCGTCCGTCGCGCGCATCGCTCTGACCGCAGCCGCACCACGATGCGCGTCCACCGCCGGTCCGAATCCGACGACGACTTCAATGCACGCCGCAAGCAGAAGCTCGACCGCATCGACCGCATCCTCGACAAAATTTCTAGCGACGGCTACGACAGCTTGTCAAAAGAACAGAAGTCCTTCCTTTTCAAGCATGGCGGCGGGCAATAAGCGCGCGCCACGTCCGCGTTCAAAACGCGCCGCCATTGCCTGGCTGTGGACTGCATTTTTCGCGGCCCTCATGCTTTTGGCCGTCGCGGCAACGCGCGTCTCGCCCACAACGGCCCCACTGCTCGCCCCATTCGGCCTGCTTTTCCCCTGGGCCACAATCGCAGCCACAGCTGGGGCCATTGCCTTGCTCTCCCTAGGACGGTGGCGCGTCCTGCTCTGGGCCA
>CALACF010000463.1 GCA_937890245.1 uncultured Flavobacteriales bacterium | reverse complement strand
ACTTTGTCGTAGACGTCATCGCGTGTTGCGATGAAGAAAACAGGCATGTGCTCATCGATCAAGGCAATCGGTCCGTGCTTCATTTCTGCTGATGGATATCCTTCGGCATGGATGTAGCTGATCTCTTTCAATTTCAAGGCACCTTCAAGAGCAACCGGGAAGTTATACCCACGGCCCAAATACAGAGCGTTGGTAGAATCCTTGAAAGCATGGGCGATTTTTTGAATTTCCCCATCCTGTTTCAGTAAAGTCTCCACCTTCTCAGGAATGGAATTGATTTCGACAAGCAGTCGGCTGAAGTGTTTGGCCGAGAGATTCCCGTTCCGTTTTCCAACCAACATGGCCATCAAAGTCAAAACGGCGACTTGCGCGGTGAAGGCCTTGGTGGAGGCTACACCTATTTCAGGGCCGGCATGTGTGTACGCACCGCTATCCGTTTCGCGAGCGATGCTCGATCCGACCACGTTACACAATCCAAAGACATGAGCTCCGCAAGATTTAGCCAATTGAATCGCGGCAAGTGTGTCCGCAGTCTCGCCAGACTGAGAAATGGCAATGACGACATCCGTGGGTCGTATGACAGGATTTCGATAGCGAAATTCAGAAGCATATTCAACTTCAACAGGAATGCGAGCGAGATCCTCAAAGAGATATTCCGCCACGAGACCTGCGTGCCAGCTTGTGCCACAGGCGATGATGATGATCCGCTCTGCCTTTGCCCATCTGTTCCAGTGATCGTCGATGCCGGACATGCGAATTTCGCCGCGCTGGAGGCTCATTCTTCCCCGAATGGAATCGAAGATGGAGCGCGGTTGTTCGAAGATTTCCTTGAGCATGAAATGCTCGTAGCCACCTTTTTCCAACTCTTCGATTTGCAGCTCCAATTCGTGGATTTCTGGAGAGATTACCACGTTGTGTACGTTGCGAATGGTCAACCCCATTGACCGATGCATCACGGCGACTTCTTCGTCATCCAAATAGATCACGTTGTTCGTGTACTCAATGATGGGGGTAGCATCTGATCCAACGAAGTACTCACCTTCTTCTCCCACGCCGATCACCAATGGGCTGGATTTTCGTGCAGCAATCAACACCTCGGGTTCGTTCTCATCGATGACGACAATGGCATACGCACCCTCCACCTCTTTCAAGGCAATTTGAACGGCCTCGCAAATGGTCGAATTTGAACGCTTTTGAACCTCCTCAATCAAGTGAACCAATACCTCGGTAT
>CALACF010000462.1 GCA_937890245.1 uncultured Flavobacteriales bacterium | reverse complement strand
GCCAAGCTGCTGCATCCGAGGGCGCTGGAGCAGGGGGCTGCTTCGCACAAGACACTCAAAACTGTTTGGCTGCCCACTGGGTTCAAGCCCGCCCGCAAGGACCAGCGATCCGCCAGTAAAAATGCCCGCAACGTCACGCCACGGCCGGTTGAATCCGCCCAGGCCTTCGCCTGATTTGCTATCAATTGGATGCCGGCTTCATACACCGAGTCCAGCGCGAGCAATTGATCAGCCGAACTTCTAGCATGCAGCGAACTGTCCTTTGTCGCGCCCCCCGGCTTCAGGCGCGTCCTTTGCAACTGCCACCAAACCCGGGCCGCGTCCGAAACAGCGGCCCTCAAAACGGCCGCCTCTTCGAGCAGCTCCGCCCCCATCGCCGCATCGGTTGGCCCAAGCTGCCGAACAACACCCCCACGAGCTCCCAGCGGTCCATCCCCGGCCGCCGGCATCTCGAGCGCCCAAAAAGCCTCAGCCCCCCCATCATTCCACGTCCGCCAGACATTGCCCCCGGCCTGCCACCGAACCGGACCCGCGACCTCGAGCTGCTCAAAGTTCCATGAAGCATCCGCCCGGACCTGCACCCGCCCGATCGACGCCCAGCGCCCCAGTAAAAAATCCACGGGCACAAACGCCTCAACATACTTGCCCTCCATGCCCACAAGCGAGCCCTTCAGCCCGGCTGGGGCGCTTCCGGATTGGCCCACAACGGCATCAGAAAAAAGCAACACCGCGCCAAGCACAAGCAACGCAGCCCGTAAAAAATCAGGCGATCTTAACCGCATCGGGGATGAACTGTCGCGCGTCGCCGCCGTGGTTCAAAATATCGCGCACCACAGTCGACGAAATCGGCGCAAACTCGGGATCGGTGAACAGGATCATCGTCTCCACGGCGGAGTCCAGATGCTTCATCATTTGTGCGATGGTACGCTCGTACTGAAAATCGCCGCCATTGCGTACCCCGCGCAAGACCCACGCCGCCTCTTCTGCCTTGCAAAAATCCACAGTCAGCCCGCTGTAGGAGGCCACCCGGATATTTGGCAGGTCAGCAAACACCGCCCTGCACCAGCCCAATCGCTGCTCGAGCGTAAACATCGAACGCTTGTCCGCATTGACGCCTATCGCAACAACGATCTCATCGAACAGCGGCGCGGCGCGGCGCAAAATGTTTTCATGACCCTTGGTAATGGGATCGAAGGAACCTGGGAAAATAGCGCGGCGAATTGGCATGTCTCAAAGAAACTCAAAGAAACTGAAATGAACCTTGCCGTAGCTTTTTGTCTCTACAAAGCCCTCTTCCTCGGAGAAATCGCGGCGCTCGCCATGCTCCAAGACGAAGAGGCCGCCCGGCGCGACAAACCCCGATTTGCGGACGCGCCCCGGCAATGATTCCATCTCGGGAAGTTCAAACGGCGGGTCGGCAAAGACGAGGTCGAATCTCCATGTACCGCCACGACGCAACATCCGAAGCACGTCGCCGCGCATCACCTTGAGTCCCTCAATTTTCAAGTCACGCGCGCTGTCCTTGATGCTGCGAATCGCACGGCCATCTTGCTCTACGCAGGTCACCTCGGCAACGCCCCGGCTCAGCAGTTCGAAACTGATTGCCCCGGTTCCAGCGAACAAGTCCATCGCCTTCAGGCCGTCAAAATCGATGCGGTGGCGCAGCAAGTTGAACAGACCCTCACGCCCGAAGTCCGTCGTGGGCCGCCCTTTAAAGTTGGTGGCGGGGGTAAAATGTCTGCCCTTGAGGGCGCCTCCGATTATGCGCATTCGCGTAAAATTATGCGCATTCGATCATTTGAATGAGCCCCAAAATTTGCTGTCGATGCACTGCAGACACAGCGCCTCTAGTAGGGATGAATCGACCGAAATACAGATCTGCTTTGTCGAATTGGGCTTTAAAACCCTTGATGTGATCGCCCACCACCTCCACATCACCGCTGACCACCACAGCCGCATTGCCAGGCACATACCAAC
>CALACF010000461.1 GCA_937890245.1 uncultured Flavobacteriales bacterium | reverse complement strand
CCCCAATTTTCGAAAGCCCAAGCTCTCGATCCTGTCCCCAATAATTTGGTCGGGGCGCTCTACGCCTACCAACGAGAGAAAGCGGGCATTCGCATCGACAATCACCCCGTCTTTGACTGTTGCAATTCCCTCCTGGGCGAGGGCTGTTAATTTTCTGTAGTGCGCCTCACGGTCGAGCAAGGCGGCCTGCCGAAAACGCTGCTCAGTGATGTCGGTGATTTGCAAAAGGGCCTGCCCAGCCGGTGACATTGAGAACTTAAGTTTTGCGTGAAACCGATGGCCGTCACTGTGCTCTACATCCAACTCAATTCTGAATGCAGAGGGCCAGCGCAAGTCGAAATAAGCCCGGTCCTTCTCGGTCCAAACAAAATGACGCGAGCCGAGTAAGTCAATTGAATCAAAACCCTCTTCAAGGCCCAACATAAATCGCCCCAAGTTATTCGCCCGAACAAGCTGCAAGCCTTCACACAAGAACATCGCCTCCCCCAAGGCGTCCATCCAAGCCTCTGGCCAGTCCATATTTCCTCGCTCACTACTCATCACGACGGCTTTGAATCCGGGCCCCATTCAACCGAACCACCCGACCTGCTTGGTACTGGCGAACGAGCTTCAGTTGGCCCAAGGCATCGAAATAACGCCAATTCCCCGACTTCAACCCCCCTTCGTACTTTCCTTCCGAAGATTTACGCCCCGTAGGAAAATACCGCACATGCGAACCTATTGGCAAACCGGCTGAAAACTCTCCCTTAAAAACCAGCCGGTCGTCGGCATAAAACCATCGCCACTCACCGTGAAACTCCCCATCCAAATACGCGCCCGACCGCCGATGATCATTCACGTGTTCAATCCATTCACCTGACTTCAAACCAGCCTCATACACCCCCCGAGCCAACGTATCACCTCCTTGAGAAAGCTCCACAAACAAACCCTCTTCCAAACCCCTCCGATACTCCTCCTGGCGATGCAAAACACCATTATCATAGTACCATCGCCATGTATCCTCCCACGCCCCCGCTCGAAATCTACCGCGCTGGATCAATTGGCCATCTGGATTGAAATAGGACCAAACTCCATTTTTCTTTCCTGTATCCCAATACCCCTCCGCGCGCACGCTTCCATCTGGCCAGAACTCCTGCCACAAACCAGTTTTAGCGCCTTTCCCCTCGAGCGGGCCCGAAGCCATCACCACACCGTCATCATAGATCTCTCCGCGCGTTGCCTCGCCCTGCCCATCATAAAATTGATGCAGTCCGACGGCTGTTTCTCCCCGGTACGGGCCCATTCGCTCCACGATTCCACCCTTCCCATAGGTCTTGCGCACATCCAGAATCACCGCCCCTTCCTCGCTGGGAATCAAATTTCCCAGATGGTAGGTTTCGATTCGCTCCAAGTCGCCCGCCCTCGAAAAGAACTTAAACACACCTTCTCGCAGACCGGCCTCAAACGGGCCGTCCTCTCGCACCGCGGCATGCCTCCAAAACACAAGCCAACGACCCGTCTTCTGACCCTTGCGGTCGTATCGGTTCACCTTTTCCACCTGCCGAAGCACGCCTTCTCGCCACGTACTCCGTGTGATTACCCGCCCATCGGAGGGATCCCATTGCCAAGCTGAACCGCTCCTCTGGCCATCGACATAGGTCCACTCCTCCAACTTTCGGGCATCTGCATCAAACCGCCGCATCGGTCCCTGCATCGTATCCCGCTCCCAGGTCGTCGTCAGAATTACAATACCCAGAGAATCAAAAGTTTGCGCCTCTCCCCACTTTGCATCCCGCTGATAACGAACCGATTCAGTCAGGCGTCCTTGATCATCAAAAAACGTCCAAGTTCCAGCAAGTAGCCCATCCACCCGGTTTCCTTCGCTGGCCAAGATTCCGCCAGAATGAAAATTTCTCCAATATCCATCAGGTTGATTATTGATCAATTGACCTTCACTCGAAATGGATCCATCTGGAAAATTGTAGACCACGGGCACCGTGTCAGCCGCAGCCAACTGCGCCATCGCCAAAATTCCAATTTTCATCACCATCAACATCCGCTGCAAGGTCGGTTCAAACCCACGCCTTAAAAATTCAGCAGCTGTGGATTTACTCACCAACATACGATGATATAGATTTCTTAAAAATTAATAAGTAGTAGTAGTCTATAGGTCTGTTGAAACGGGTTGTAACTACCCATACTATCTATAGGTTTTTTCCCTTATCACGGTTTCGTACCACGCTATTCACAAGTTTGAAACAATTGTATCTCTCATATTATGATCAAGTTGAAGCCAGATTCTTGGGGTTTGAAAACGGTTGTGAACAACACCATATTTCTGACCATGGCGTATAAAAAAACGTCTCCACGGCTGTTCGTATAATCCATTATCTTGTGTACGGAATAGGTATAACCGACCCGTATTGGAGGAGTAAAAATTGCGACGCAAGACCTAAGCCAGCCAACATCGAGAATAGCAAATAAAGTTTTGTAGTCGTTGCCAACAAGTTTGTAACCGTTTTCAAGCTGCGTTGTTAATTTCGTAACAGACTTTTGCATCATGCGGAAAGTACATATTGCCAACGACCACGCGGCGGTCGAGCTAAAGCCAGTTTTGATCAATTGGCTCACAGAGGCTGGCTACGAAATTGTTGATCACGGCTCAAACGGCACGGACAGTGTGGATTACCCAGACCATGCGCACAAGCTAGCAACAGCCGTAGAAGCGGGTGCAGAAAACGATGAGCTCGGCATCCTTATTTGCGGATCAGCAAATGGTATTTCGATGTCAGCGAACAAGCATGCGGGTATCCGCGCGGCCATTTGCTGGCGACCCGACATTGCTGCCCTTGCACGCCTACACAACAACGCCAACGTCATCGCGCTGCCTGCACGCTTTATCGCTGCTCCAGATGCGGTAGACGCGGTCCGCGTATTTCTCGAAACATCATTTGAAGGCGGTCGCCACGCGCGACGTGTGGGCAAGATTGCCTGCTCTGCGCTGGCAATGCTCGTTGCTTGGGCCGTCTGTACAAGCAATGTCCAGGCCCAGGTAGAACCCGTCGGAGTATCGGTCGTTAGCTCCAACACCAGCGCGGCAACCTTCGCCGAGCTGATCGACGTAAAGGACCTCAGGCAGAACCTTTATATCCTCGCCTCTGACGCGATGAACGGCCGTGAAACAGGCAAACCGGGTGCGCGTATGGCAGCAGAATTCGTAGCTGCTAATTTTGAAAAATCCGGCCTTGAAACCGTGCAAGGGAGTTATTTCCAGCCCGTCCCACTTCTCAGCTCCCAGATAAATGGTGGCCACATGCACTTTGGAAAAACCCATGGTCATTTCATGGAGAACTTCATGCCGAGTCAATCCGTTTCCGTTGCCCTGCTTGAAGACACAGCGCCGGTGTTTGTGGGTTATGGCATCCAAGAAGGCGATTGGGATGATTACGCTGGCCTAGAGGTGAGTGGTCACATTGTCGTTATGCTCAAGGGCGCTCCAGATGGTGTAGACGAGGGTTGGGTGTCAGATTTTGATCGCAAGCGCGAAGTTGCGGAGCGCTTGGGAGCGACCGCTGTGGTGGCTACGATGGAGTCGTTTGATGACTTGCTGCCCCGTTACGAGCGTTGGATTACGCGGGACCGTATGCGCCTTGATGTAGAGCGCGAGGGAACGGGCCCTACCATTCCGACCTTTTGGATCTCTGACGGGTTGTTTTCCAGTGAAATGGGAAGCATGAAAAAGGTGCTCAAGCGCCTTGGAAAAGGCAAGGGCCGCGGGCCTTTGGAGAGCGCGCTGAAAATTGAAATGGATGTATCCAAGCGAAGTTTTGACAGCGAGAACGTTTGGGGTGCTTTGCGCGGCAGCGATCCTTTATTGGCCGACGAATGGCTGGTTATTTCCTGCCATTACGACCACATTGGCGCCAAGGACGGTGAAATATTCAACGGCGCGGACGACGATGGCAGTGGAACGGTTAGTTTGATAGAGTGCGCCGAAGCCTGGACGCAGGCGGCCGAGCAGGGATTTGGCCCGCGCAGATCCATATTATTCCTAGCCTTTGTTGGTGAGGAAAAAGGGTTGCTTGGATCGGATTGGTACACCTCGCACCCCGCCGTACCGCTGGCCCGCACGGTGTGTGATTTGAATATTGATATGGTGGGCCGCACGGACGCGGAACACCCCGATAGCGACCGCTACGTCTACCTGATTGGGTCGGACAAACTGAGTTCCGATCTCCACAGTCTTTCAGAGGGCGCAAACAACGAGTTCACCGGACTTGCGCTTGACTACACCTTCAACGCACCGGACGACCCGAACCGGTACTACTACCGCTCAGACCACTACAACTTTGCCAAACACAATGTGCCCGTCATTTTCTACTTCAGCGGGGTGCATGAGGATTACCATGGCGCGGGCGACACACCGGACAAAATTCACTACGAGAAGCTCAGTGAAATTGCGCGTTTGGTCTTCCATACATCGTGGAAGGTGGCCAATCGAGACATGCGCCTGCGAATTGACCAGGTCAACGACTTTCCTAGCGATCGCTGAGGCTTGCACTGAGGCTGTCGACAATGGTTGTAAACCGAGCTTCCTGTTCGGCGTAGTACACGCCAGTCGCAGGGCCGTTGAATCCGCTGTGAACTACTGGTGTGCCGACGCGTGGAACAAAAATAGTGGTTGGGAAGCTGAATACCTGGTCCAAAAATCCCAGTGAATCTGCGGCTGCGCCTTTACTTGCTGGGCCTGCCCACCAATGCGGCCAGGTCGCCCCAATGTTTGATTTGAAGCGCGCAATACGCCCAAGGGCTTGCGCCGGATCACCGAGGCGCTCGAAGCACAGTGAGATCATTTCTAACCCTGGCCGTTCGCGCTTGAGCTTGAGCAATGACCGCCCCGCGTCCATACAATTAGGACACCACGTACCGGTGACTTCTAAGATGGTGACGTCGGCCTGTGCTGTGGCTTGGTTCCAACGCGCCTGGGTCCCTGCAGCATTTATACCCTGAATATCGATCGCACCCGCGTTCATGTCCGGGCTGGTACTTCCAGCATTGAACGTGTCGTCGGGCAAGCGATCAGCCCGCCAAGCAACGTTGTAATGCGTGCCACTTTTGAATATACCAGCCTCGAGCTGGCCATCGATCATCTCTGCTTGGAGCCAGAACAAGTGGGCCCCGTCAAAGGTTTGCAGCGTCCATATTTCGCGGCCCTCTCCCCTGGAATTCACATGCCGTTCGCCGTGCAAAAAGCGGTAATCACCCGTGGGCGTTAAAACAGTTGCACGGAGTTGGCGATCAGATGCGCCCGCCTGAACGAGCAAGGTGCCTCCATAGGCCCGTTCACCCTCGCCGAAAGTCACTTCCCAGCGGCTCTCTTCTACAGCAGCGCCAGCAATAACTCCGGCAGAAATCTTGGCCTCCAAAGGCACGCGATACAATGTGGGCCGCATCTGGTCCTCCCAATGTCCCGTGTACGAACCATCGGCCAAACGCTCGAGCCATACCTCGCCGTCAAAAACAGGTGTCGACCAGGTTGAATCTGATGTAGCCGTCAAAACGATTGCCTCTCCCCCATTTTCGAGATGCCAATTCTTGCCGTGATACGTGGCGGGAATATGAACGAGCGTGTCTTCGGCCAGCTCAAATGAAAGGGTCCATTGATCCGCCGGCGCGGCCTCCTTGCACCCACCAAAAGACAGGAGCAAGGAGAGACCGCACGCGGATAGAGAAGCGAACGCAACGAAGCGCATCAGAAGTTGAATTCGATGCCCTGTGCTAGTGGCATCTCGTTCGTGTAGTTGATCGTATTCGTCTGGCGGCGCATGTAGGCCTTCCAAGCGTCAGATCCGGACTCGCGTCCACCGCCCGTTTCTTTCTCGCCACCGAAGGCGCCACCGATTTCTGCACCCGAAGTTCCGATGTTGACATTGGCAATACCACAGTCGGACCCTTCTGGAGAAAGGAAGCGCTCAGCGGTAAGCAGGTCGTAGGTCATGGGCATGGGGCTGTAGTCTGCAGCTCCGGCGGGGCGGTAGAA
>CALACF010000460.1 GCA_937890245.1 uncultured Flavobacteriales bacterium | reverse complement strand
TTACTCGCCGGTTTTACTCGCCGGTTTTACTCGCCGGTTTTACTCGATTGGCAAGGTGAACGTGCCCTGCGACAGCGTGATGCCACCCGATCCGCCCGTTCCGAGCATGCTGCCCGAGAAGGTCCCAACGACAATGCCGCCCACCTCGGGGAGTATGTAGATGATGTCTACGTTGAAGTTGGCACCTGCCACATTCGTTGAGAACGATCCGCCGCTTGACGCGCTGTATGTTCCAACACTGCCCGGAGCAGATGTCGTATTGAGCGAAACGGACACGCCGTCCTGCCAGCCCACCAAATCCGGCTCCTCCAAAGAAAAGGACACTTCGTCAGTGCTGATTGACACGCCGTTGATCGTCAAAGTTCCACCGGCGAGCGTGCAGCTCGTCGAGAAATCGGCAACATACTCTTGGCCAACGGCCTTCCATTCCATAATACCCTCACAGGCGGGGCAAGTGCTGCCACCGCAATCGATGTAGAGCTCGTCGCCATCGAGCAGACCATTGGTACAGTCGCCCGTGGTCGCACAGGGCGCACAATCAGGGCCGCCGCAGTCGATGCCAATTTCATCACCGTTCATCTCACTGTCGGTGCACGTCGGGCAAGCGTCACAGTCGAGGCCGCCGCAATCAACGTCGATCTCGTTGCCATTCAAAAGGCCGTCGCCGCACAGCTCACCGCAGGCTATTCCCGTCGTTCCTCCGCAGTCAATGCCGGTTTCGCCCGGATCCATCTGCCCGTTAAACGCCAAGTCACATGGTGCGCATTCGCCGCCACAATCAACCCATTGTTCGCCGATAAGCGGGTCCCATTGGCCGTTTTCACAAGGGTCACACGGCTGACAAATTGGTCCACCACAATCGATGAGTTCCTCTCCATTGTTGAGAATCCCGTCAAAACAGTTGGGTGGAATCTTGTTGTCATCGTTCAAACACGAGGTCATGCCAATCAAGAGCGCCAGGAAAGACAGCCCAAAAAGGGCCCGGGCTGAGGACAAAAGAATTGCTTGCATTGTTCTAAATTTCACATCGCAAATTAAGGCCTTGAAGGAATCCCTCCACACATCCCGCGCATCTGCTTGGACACTGCGAAATTCGGCCGCTGCGCCCTCCAACAACGCGGCGCCTTCCTCAGTGGTTGCACGGCTCTTGACCTTGCGTGAGATGCACACCCCGGAGCAGATCGACCGATTTCTGCAACCTCGACTGGAAGATTTGCACGATCCCTGGCTCATGAAAGGGATGGATTTGGCAGTCGAGCGCATCCAAGCTGCGGGTGTGGAAAAAGAGCGCGTGGTCGTTTATGGCGACTACGACGTTGACGGCGCGACGTCCGTCGCGTTGATGAGCGAATTCTTGCGCAACAATGGCTTTGATGTCGAACCGTACATCCCGGACCGCTACAAAGAGGGGTATGGATTGAGCCGACAAGGCATCGACCACGCCGAAGCGACGGGGTGCAAACTCATCATTATGCTCGACTGTGGAATCCGGGCTTGCGAGCTGATCGGGGAGGCCCTCTCCAGGGGCATCGACACCATCGTCTGTGATCACCACCTGCCGGGGCCCGAGCTGCCACCGGCGTATGCCATTTTAAACCCCAAACAGGAGGATTGCCCGTACCCGTTCAAATCTTTGAGCGGCTGTGGTGTCGGCTTTAAACTCACGCAGGCCTTGGCCGATGTGCGCGGTTTG
>CALACF010000459.1 GCA_937890245.1 uncultured Flavobacteriales bacterium | reverse complement strand
GGCCCTCAGCAAGGCGCACATGACCGTCAACAAGAACATGGTCCCCTTCGACGACAAGTCGCCATTTGTAACGTCGGGCATCCGTGTGGGAACGCCTGCGATCACGACGCGCGGCATGGTAGAAAGCGACATGGAGCAAATCGTCGATTGGATGGATGCCGTGATTGGCAGCCATGAAAACGACGCGGCCATTGCACGTGTTTCCGAGCGGGTGCGGGCCCGCATGCGGGATTTGCCGCTGTACGCTTCGGAGTTGGTCTGACTTCAATGATGGGGGCTGTCTTGAAAGTTGAAGTGGTTGCTTCGAGTGCGGCCGATGTTGCGGTTGCTGCCGAAGGGGGGGCTGATCGGGTAGAGCTGTGTGCGGCTCTTGATGTGGGCGGGCTGTCGCCAACGGCTGCGGCCGTTCGGGCGGCCTGTCGAGAGGGGCTGCCGGTCCGCGTTCTGGTGAGGCCGCGCGCGGGGAACTTCTGCTATGATTTACACGAGCGGGCGCTGATCGTGGCGGAGGCCCAAGATGCGCTGGAGGCCGGTGCTGAGCGCGCTGTGGTGGGCGGCTTGACTGCGGACGGGGATGTTGATGTGCGGCTGTTGGCCGCCCTATTGAATTCGATCCCTGCCGAAAAGTTGGTGTTCCACCGATGTTTTGACGTGTCTGAAAACCTAGGGTTTGCACTCGAACAGTTGCAGGCCCAGGGGATCACTGAGCTGTTGACGAGCGGCGGTGCAACGCGGGCCATCGATGGGGTGGAAGGCATCGCATTGGCAGTTCGCGCGGGCTTAAAGGTAATTGCAGGCGGGGGCGTGCGACCGCAAGATGTAGCGGGGCTTTATGGTGCAGGGGTGCGTGATTTTCACGCTTCTTGCCGCCGCACCGATCAGGAACCGCCCGGGCTTTTTTCGGCGGCCCGTTCGGTCGTGGATTTGAAGGCCGTCCGCGCCTTGGTGACGGCCGTTGCTGCGATTTAAGCGATCGCCCCGATCGTATTAAGCAATCAAAATGCTCAAAGTGAGAGCTTAAAGTGAGAGCACCAGGCGGAGGCTGATGTTGCGGCCAGGCTCCGCGATTCCGAGGTTTTTAAGCAGGGAGAGTACCGGGATGTAGGTAGTGTTCAGCAGGTTGTGCGCTCCAATTCCGAGGGTGAGTCTTTCGCTAAAGCGAGCGCCCAGTGAAAGTTGGACCACCGAATAATCTGCAAGGCAATCGACAGAGATGCGGCCATAGAGCTGTTCCATGCGGCCCCACTTCGCTCGGCTCCAGCCCAATTCGGTCCGCCACCGGGTCGGTGGCATCTGCTCGAACGTCTTGCTGGCGTGCACATAGGCCAGCGACGATTCGATCTTCCAATTGGGCCAACGGGCCGGCACATAGCCAATCCCGATTTCGGCCCCGCTCAGAACGAGGTTGTCGCTTGTATATCTGTAGACGGGCAGCCCTTCAGCACTTGTCGAATCTACGTTTACTGCATGGATGAAGTTTTGGACCGCATTCCGATATGCCGCTGCTTCCCAGCTGCATCCGGTGCGGGTGCGACCTGACTTTTTCTCAAAGCTCAGCTCCGCAGTGTGGCTGCGCTCGACGCTCAAGTCGGGGTTGCCTTGCTCGAATCTGAACGCTGCGTGGTGGACACCATTGGCCGTGAGTTCTGAGAGACCTGGGGCTCGATTTCCATGGGCGAAATTGGCCCGGAGTAGACCGAGTTCCGACAATTGAAATGTAGCGCAGCCGTATAGGAGCCCATCGAAAAAGCGCGTTGTTCGAGATTCCCATCCCACGCTACCCGTCTGAAATCTAGACGTCCACCCGCTTGAAAAGTCAGCGCGTCCCGCTCAAACGTAGCGATGCTGTACGCACCCACGGCATGTGTTTCTCCGTTGGAAAGAAAAGTTCCGATGCCTTCATTGACCGATCGATTGGCCTGGGCTCCGATAACTATTTGGACGGGCCCTTGGCGCAGTTGGCTTGCGGAGAAATCGAAGCTCCACTTGCGGAGGCTCAAATCCAGGTCGGCTACTTCCGGTTCGTCTTCAGTTCGTCCATCTTCGAATTCCTTGCGGTGATTCAGTTGATAAGAAAGGGCGGGCTTGAATTTCCATCCGCCCTTCCACAGCGTTGCTGAAGTGGTAATCAAGTGGTCGCCAGATTGCTGCAGCCCCTTAGGCGAACCGATCATGCCAGCCATGTTGTAGGATGAGGAATAGGCGCCATCGATGTTTCCCCAATCCCGGATGTAGCCCCAGACGCCTTGGGCAAAAAACTGGTTATAATTCGAGTTTTCTACCTCGCTACCATCGGGCCGCACATACGCGCCGTGGCTGTTGTATCCGCCACTGAATGCGTGGTGCGCATGGCGAGAACGCTTGCGCGTCATCAACGACGCCTGCACGCCGGTACTTGCATCGAACCCCCGAATAGAAATTTCATTCTCGCGTCCGATTTGGGCCAATGGATTTTCGGGCAAAAAGTTCAACGCCCCGCCCAAAGCGTCAGACCCAAACGCCAGCGCTGCTGGTCCGCGAATAATTTCAATCCGATCCACGCCCTGCTCGGGCAGGTAAATTCCATGGTCAGCACCCCAAGCTTGGCTTTCTATGCGCACCCCCCGAAACAACGTGGCGACGCGTACCCCAGATAGCCCTCGAATCACCGGTCGCAAGATGCCCGCTCCAGCAGTCACCAGTTCCACGCCTGGTGTGGCTTCCAGGGCCTGAATTCGGGAAGGCGCGGCGGACCGGTCGAGCTGCTCGATGTCCATCGTCAAAATCTTCACCATGCACCGACCCGTGGCGGGAACAGCGGCCGCCTCAACAACAACCTCTTGAAGCCCCATGACGCTCTTTTCGAGTTCCACATGAAGGCCCGAAAAAGGGACTTCTGAAACGACGGCTTGCGTCCTAAACCCAATGGACGAAATCTGAAGCACCACGCGATCTGCGTCAAACGGCCCCAGCTTGAACCGACCTGCTGCATCCGTAACCGCTCCAAGTTCTACATTGAGCACCATAATTGACACACCGGCAAGGGGCTCGCCTTCGTACGAAACAATGGTCCCAGTCACATGACCCTGTGCGCTTACGAGTGTGCAAATAGCTGACAGCAAGAAGAGTACAGATGCAGGCCTGAATTTCATTGCGCGAAATTAAGCACCGCTTCATCCAATGCCGCTATCCTCAGTCTGGTTTTATGACCGAAATCAGCACCTCGTCAGCGCTACCTTCGCTCCATGTTCAGCCGCTCCGTCCGCATCGCGCTTGCGATCACCTTTTCTGGCGCCTTCGCCGCTGCCTTGTATTTCTACCGTGCTGACGCCACAGAAGTTCGGCTGCAAGGGGGGTGTGAAGGCCTCATCCCCCTTCCTTCTGTAGTCCAATCCCACCCGGCTGCCCCCTGGATTTCTCGCGGATCGTGGCGCCTTGAAACGCCCACTGAGTTTTCTGCTGAGCGGGCCGTCATTCTCGCTTGGGCCGAGGACGCGCACATTGGCCTTGACCCAGAATCCACGACTGCACTCCGGTTTTCGCTCGACCCGACCACGACGCCCGCGCCCGAAAGCCCATCGAGTGGGCTTGCGTCGGAGGCCTACCGCCTCGAGGTTGACAGCAGTGGCGCTCAGATTTCGGCCGCAACAACCGCGGGCCTCTTTCGTGGCTGGATCACCCTGCGTCAGATGATGCCGCCCGCATGCGAAAAAGGCTGCCCGCAGGGTTTCGAGCTCCCCGCCGTTTCGATCGAAGACGCCCCTGCATTTTCTCATCGCGGCCTCTTGCTGGATTGCTGCCGGCATTTCATGTCGGTTGAGTTTGTCAAACATTCGATTGACCTTCTCGCATTGCACAAAATGAACGTGTTGCATTGGCATTTGACAGAGGATCAGGGCTGGCGAATCGAGATAGATGCGTTTCCTCAATTGACTGAGGTGGGGGCGCATCGGACGGATCCGGACGGTTCTTACCACGGCGGTTTTTATAGCAAGGTTGAGATTCGCGAGGTGGTTGCGTATGCGGCGGCGCGGCATATTGAAGTAATTCCCGAAATTGAACTTCCGGGCCACAGCCAGGCAGCGCTAGCGTCTTACCCGCATTTGGGCTGTACGGGCGACTCGCTTCCGGTGGCCAACCGATGGGGCGTTTTCAAGGACATTTATTGCGCAGGAAACGATACGACGCTCGATTTTTTGCGCACCGTTCTCGACGAAGTGGTCGAACTTTTCCCCTCCACCCGCATCCACATCGGTGGGGACGAAGCGCCCAAGGTGCGATGGGAGCAATGTCCAAAATGCCAATCTAGAATTGCACAAGAAGGCCTGCACGACGAACACGAACTGCAGCGTTGGTTCATCGAGCAGATGGGCGAGCATTTGGCCAGCCGTGGGAGAACGATTATTGGTTGGGATGAGATTTTGGAGGGTGGCTTGCCACGCGATGCGACGGTCCAAAGTTGGCGTGGAATGGCTGGTGCTCAGCAGGGTGTAGCCTTGGGAGCCGACGTAATCGTTTCGCCCACCAGCCATTGTTACCTCGACTACCCCCTGCGGTCAACGGACTTGGCACAGGTCTACGGTTTCGATCCTGCCCCCGCTGATCTGGCCTCGGGCCCAGGACGCGTGCTGGGCGGCGAGTGCAATATGTGGTCGGAGCGCGCCCCTCAACATCTTGTCGACTCAAAGGTCTATCCGCGGGCCATTGCCTTGGCCGAAGTCTTGTGGTCTGGACGCGCTGTAACAGGCCACGATGCTGCGTACCCCGACTTTCTCACCCGCCTCGACGCGCATTACGCCCGGCTCGACGCGCTCGGCGTGGATTACGGTCTGGAAACCGTTCCAGTCGTCCTCAATGTCGCCCCCGCCACACCCGGCCAGCTGGCTGTAGCGCCCCGCCCGGCCATGCGTAAAATCTCGGGCGAAGTTGTCTGGCTGCCCAGCAAATCAGAAGCTAGCGAGCAAAAACTCGGCCCACTTGGCAGCACGTTTGTAATTTCTGGAGGGGGCGTCCTGCGCATTGATCTAACCCACCGCGGCCAAGCCACTGGCACGTCGGAGTACTTTCCCTTGGAGGCCCACGCGGCAAATTTCTGCGCACTCGACTTGGGATTCACGCCCAGTTCATACTACCCGGGCAGCGGTCCGAATGCCTTGGTCGACGGCCGCCTTGGTAGCCAAGACTTTCGCGATGGAAATTGGCAAGCGGTTCAAGGCGAAAACCTCGTGCTCACCGTCGATCTCGGAACAGAACGCCCCCTCTCCAGCTTACAAACTAATTTTTATTTCTACCAAGACGCCTGGATTTTCACCCCGGAATCACTGCGTTGGTCAAGTTCTACTGATGGCGTGAACTGGCTGCCCATCGATATAGCTGGTGGGCTCGCGAACCCCTTCGTCCAGGATACAGCACAAGCCCCGCGCAATTTAGAAAGCGTAGACTTGGCTGGCCGTTCTGCTCGCTACGTGAAGATGGAAGCTATCAACGCTGGGCCATGTCCAGATTGGCATGCAGCGGCAGGCCAGCCGTCGTGGCTATTCTGCGACGAACTGGTGGTGCGCTTGAAGCGCTAATGTCCTCGAAATGCGGTTCACCCCATCGCTCCACCGCACTTCGACCGTGCCTTTTTCGACGCCTGGATTCGAAATCGTCAGCGGGACCACGTGCGCCTCATAAAGTCTCCAGGGCATCTGGTGGTAGGAAATTGTATCGCCGGTCGGGCTGAAAGCTATGATTTCCAATTGCCCATCAGTATGCCAATTCTCTACGCCATGCAGCAAGGGACTCTTGCACACCCCTCTGATTTCTAGCCGCCTCGAGTCGAGCCTGCGCACATCAATAAGGGCGGGGGCGAAGGCTTCTTTCAGTGCGTTATGCAAGGGTTTCCACCGGCCGTGCGCATCGATGCTC
>CALACF010000458.1 GCA_937890245.1 uncultured Flavobacteriales bacterium | reverse complement strand
GACCACGCATGCCAATTTCCGCCGGCCCCCTCGCGCTGAGCATTGAGCCGACAACGTCATGCAATCTTCGATGCCCAGAGTGCCCATCTGGATTGCGCTCGTTCAAGCGGCCCACCGGCATGCTGGACGTGAAAATGTTCGAGGGCTTGATGCGCGAAATTGGACCGCGCCTGTGGTACTTGAACGTTTATTTCCAGGGCGAGCCACTTTTGCAACCCGGCTTCGAAGACATCGTAAGGGCCGCGCGCCGGCACGGCGTGTACGTGGCGACCTCGACGAATGCCCATCATATTACGGCAAAGCGCGCTGAGCAACTCGTGGACTGCGGCCTGAACCGATTGGTCATTTCCATGGACGGGGCAAACCAGGCCACCTACGAACAGTACCGCATCGGAGGGCAACTTGAGCGGGTTTTAGAGGGCTCGCGCCGCGTGATGGAGGCGGTGAAAGGGGCAAAGCTCAGGGGCCAGCGCTCAGATCTCTCGGTCGTATGGCAGTTCCTGGTGACCGGAGTCAATGAAGATCAGCTCGATGAAATCCAAGCCATGGCGCGCAAAGCTGGCGTCCATCAATTGGAAGTGAAAACCGCCCAGCTCGCTGCGCCCTGCGACGGTCACCCATTGCTCACCCGAGATCCTGCACTGCGGCGTTACGACCGCATGGAAGACGGAAGCTGGTCACTACGCAACCCGATGAAAAACGAATGCCGGCGGATGTGGGAAAGTGCCGTGGTCACATGGGACGGGCGGGTCGTGCCGTGCTGCTTTGACAAGGATGCCAATCACGAAATGGGCCAACTCAAGCCCGACGGCAGCGGCTTCCACGCAATCTGGCACAACGCCCGATACAGCGCCTTTAGAAAGGCCATCTTCAGCGACCGAAAGTCCATTGAAATGTGCCGAAATTGCACCGAAGGCCGCCAGCATGATTGACACAAAGAAACTTTGGATTCCGCTTGCTTTGGGCGTTGCTGTGGTGGGCTGGATGCTCGCCTCGGCGGTGCGCGAGACGGGTTGGGATGCCTTGCGCGCAGCTGAATTGCAGAGCGGCTGGGGTTGGGCGCTGGGCCTTACCGTGCTGACGATTCTGGCGCGGGTCGGTGCCAACATGGCGCGGCTTCGACTGATAAGTGGGGGGCGTCTGAGATGGCGGCAGGCAGGTGAGCTGATCGGGATTTGGGAGTTCTCGTCGGCCATCACGCCGGGCATTGTCGGCGGGGGTGCCGTGGGGGTTTGGGCCATGACCAGGGAGGGCCTTTCGGCGGGGCGCGGCACGTCCATTGTCGTGGCGACCGCCTTGCTCGATCAAGCGTTCTTCTTGGTGGCCGTGCCGATTGTGATCGGCAGCTTGCAGGGGGCGGCCTTTCCGGATGCCTCGGGTTGGATGATTGGAAACGGGGGACTGCAATCCATGTTCTGGTTGGCTTGGGCGCTGACGATGGTGATTACGCTTGCGACCGTGGTGGGCATCACAAGCGGGCCGCGGCTCTTGCACCGGAGCGTGTCTTGGCTGTTTGGCTGGCGGCTGCTGACAAGATGGCACCGGAAGGCTGTGAAATTTGCGATCGACACAACCTCATCTGCTAGCGAAATCAGAAGGCTGCCGCTGCGCATCTGGCTCAAGGCCGCGGGCTGGACCTTGGTGAGTTGGCTGGCGAGGTTTGCAACGCTTGCCGGCGTGATGGGCCTGGTTTTGGCGCCCTTGCGTTCGCTTGACGGCACGCTCCTATTGGGCCGACAGCTCGTATTATGGGTCATCATGCTCGTTTCTCCTACACCAGGTTCGAGCGGGGTGGCCGAATGGGGGCTGAACGGATTTTTCGGCGAGATGGGCGGCCCTACTGCTCTTGCCCTTACAGCACTTGGATGGCGCACTGCCACTAGCTTTATATTCCTGGTTGGCGGACTGCTGGTGGTGCCCGGTTGGCAAAAAAGATTGGCACGCGCGCAAGAAAAATGAGCTGACGCTCCGAGCCAATTCCCAAGAGACAAGTCTATTTGGCGATTCGAAATTGAGCGCGGCGACTAAATTTTCCGGGGCATGGGAAATTGGGATGAAGGAACGACTTTTGCCCAATGGAAAATGTGAAGGATGATTGGGGCATGGGGACGTTGGCGGTGCACGCAGGGGCGGAACCGGACCCGTTGACAGGGGCGATTATGACGCCGGTTTACATGAGCTCAACGTTCGTGCAGGAATCGATTGGCGTCCACAAAGGATACGAATACAGCCGCTCGTCGAACCCGACGCGGGATGCCTTGGAGCGGGCTTTTGCTGTGCTTGAGGGCTGCGATCACGGGCTTGCATTTTCGAGTGGATTGGCCGCTATCGACGCGGTTCTCAAGACCTTACGTCCTGGTGACGAAGTGATTGCTGGCGACGATTTGTACGGCGGCACGCGGCGCTTGTTTACGAGCTTGTATGCTGAGTACGGTGTGATTTTCCACTTTGTCGACACGCAAGACGTGTCAGCTGTTGCAGGCGCGTTGAATGACCGGACGAAGCTCGTTTGGCTGGAATCGCCGACCAATCCTTTGATGCGCATCACGGACATTGCTGCGGTGGCGGCCGTTTTAGATGGGCACAACGCGCTGCTCGCCGTGGACAACACCTTTGCAACGCCAGCTTTGCAACGGCCACTGGAATTGGGCGCCGACATCGTGATGCACAGCGTGACAAAATACCTCGGCGGCCACTCGGACGTGGTCATGGGCGCGCTGATGACGCGTGATGCGGAGGTGGATGCAGCGCTTCGGGCGCACCAGAATAATTCCGGAGCAGTGCCGGGACCATTGGACTGTTTTTTGGTTCATCGTGGCATCAAGACTTTGCCGCTTCGCATAAAGCAGCACTGCGAAAACGGAATGGCCGTTGCGGCTTTTTTGGTTTCGCATCCTGCAGTGGACCGCGTTCTTTGGCCTGGCTTGCCGGACTTTGAAAACCACGAAGTGGCTGCGCGGCAGATGCGCGATTTTGGCGGGATGATCTCGTTCACATTGCACGATGACACCATTGCCGCCGCGCGGAAGGTGTGCGAGGGCACAAGTGTTTTTGCCCTGGCTGAGTCGCTGGGCGGCGTGGAGAGCCTGATTGAGCATCCAGCGTTGATGACCCACGCCTCGGTACCGGAAGCTGATCGCAAAACCCTAGGGATTTCAAACTCGTTGATCCGCATCAGCTGCGGGATTGAGGATGCGGATGATCTTGTGGCGGATTTGAAAAGGGCATTGGGATGAGCGATCTGAGGGTGAGCGAAAGAGTCGCAGTGATTGGAGCGGGATTGGTCGGCAGCCTGTGGGCGCTGATGCTGGCCCGCCGTGGCTACATCGTTGATGTGTATGACCGGCGCCCGGATCCCTGCTTGGCGGGTGATGTCGGGGGGCGGTCGATTAATCTGGCGCTCAGCGAGCGGGGTTGGAAGGCCCTGGATTTGGCGGGCGTTCAGAACGCCGTTCGAACGATTGCTATGCCCATCAAGGGCCGCCGCATGCACGCCGTGGACGGCAGCCTGACGTTTCAGCCATATGGCCGCGAAGAAGGCGGGCGTTTTGGCGAGGGCGAGTGTATTTATTCTGTGGCCCGCGGGTCGCTGAATCGCTTGTTGCTTGAGGCGGCCGAGGCCACGGGGCAGACGACCGTGCATTTTGACCACAAGTTGGAAGACTATCGACAGGATGGTGAGGGCGTGACCTTGCATTTTGGCGAGCAAGGCGAGCCTCGATGTGACCGCCTGTTCGGTACGGACGGTGCCTTTTCAGCTGTGCGGATGCGCATGATGAAGGCCGACCGATTCGATGTTGAGCAGAAGTATTTGGAGCACGGATACAAGGAAATTGAGTTGTCACCGGACGGGGCGGGCGACTTCCAATTGCCGAGCGACGGCCTGCACATTTGGCCCCGCGGTCATTTTATGCTCATGGCGCTGCCCAACCCGGATGGCAGCTTCACTTGCACGCTCTTCGCCCCATATGAGGGCGCGGATTCCTTCGCAGAGATTGCCAATGCGGATGCGGCGCAAGCCTATTTCGAAAAGCACTTCCCAGACATTGTTCCGCTGCTCCCGAATCTGAAAGCCCAATGGACGGATCACCCCACGAGTTCCTTGGCCATGGTCTCATGTGAGCCGTGGCACGAAGGCGACAGGGTGGCCCTGGTCGGCGATTCGGCCCACGCCATCGTGCCCTTTTACGGCCAGGGCATGAACTGCGGCTTTGAAGATTGTACGGTGCTCGACGGGCTGATGGGCGACGGTGGCGTCAAGGATTGGTCTACAATGCTTGCGAAATATTCTTCGTTGAGAAAGCCCAGTGGAGATGCGATCCTCGAACTTGCCCTGCGCAATTTTATCGAGATGCGTGATTTGACGGGCGATGCGCAGTTTTTGCTTCAAAAACGCATCGAGCGCAAACTCGCACAGCAATACCCCGATCGCTGGGTTCCGCTCTACAGCCAAGTGACCTTCACGCATATCGATTATGCAGAGGCCCTGAGGCGAGGTGACGTGCAGCGCGCCATCATGCGCCAGGTCATGGATCGCCCGGACATAGATGAGATTTGGGACAACGAGGAGCTTCTCAATGACGTACTGCAATCCGCACTCGACCTCTTGGACAAGAAGTAATTCCGATAGGAATTGGCATACAGCCCGTGCAACCAAATCGATATAGGCGGCGTCTTACATACAGCTAACTGGTCTGTCCTACAGCGGTTAGCGCGTCTTGGACGTAATGTTGCTCTGGCTACGATTCACAATGTAGTTGCCCACCCCTGGTGAGCAGGCAAGCAATTTGGTTAAGTGAAGCGCTCTGGAAACGTCCGGGGCGCTTCTTTTTTACGCCCCCTCGCAAAGTTCCACCAAGACCTTGGCTGTGTCGCTCGGATGCAGAAAGGCGATGCGCTTTCCATCTGCGCCCGCTTTGGGGCCGGTAACCACACGATAGCCTTTGGCGGTGAGCCGCTCGATCTCAGCGTCAAGGTCGTCGACAGCAAAGGCCAGATGATGCAGACCGGCGCCTCGCTTTTCTAAATGGCGAGCGATTGCGCTTTCAGGAGATGTGGGGACGAGGAGCTCGATTTTTGTGTCGCCCGCCTTGAAAAACGAGGTCAACACCGATTCACTCGCGACGTCCTCGCGCTTGTACGACGGCTCCCCGAGCAGGTCGCCGAAAATGCGCTCGGCCTCCTCGAGGTCATGCACCGCAATACCGATGTGCTCCAGTTTTCTCATCTCGGGCCAAGGTAAGCTGAGAACGACTTCAAGTTGTTCAGAACGCGACTTCGACCTGGAAGCGGAATAGGTAGGTTGCGGACGAAGCTGGGGACGTGGCTGAATTGGACTCATCCGTTTGGAGGAGGTAGCTGAAGTCGGACTGTACTTTGAGGCTGTGGCCCGAAATATATTTGGAGAAGCCGAGGGTGTACATCTCCTGCAGGTCGCGTCTGGAAGCGATTTCAGGTTGGATGGCGGTGTAGCGCAAGGCGCATTCGTAGTTGCTCTCGAAGAGGTAGCCCGCTTGGAGGTTGATACCAGTGCCGGTGTAGTAGTTGCTGACGAAGGCATTGTCCACCATCAGGCGGTTGCCGACGGCCTGCTTGGAAGCGAATTCGCCCGCGATCGAGAGGCCCCGGTATTTGAACATGAAGTCGGCGAGGACTGTGCTCAAGCTGTTGAGGGCGGTGTCCGGGACATAGCTGCCGCCGGCGCCGCGTTCGCGGCCCGCTCGGTCGTTGTAATCGTAGGTCAGGGCGACCGATAATTTTGGCGCCGGCTCGCGCTTGAGGTCCGAACCGAAGTAGTCGCCCTTGCTGGTGAATACGCCCATGGGAAGGACCTCGAGCCGGCCGGTGTACTCAAGGCCGCCGGGGTTGTCAGCTGTGCGGTTGCGCCCTTCGCCCTGGGAGATCGACAGCGCTTGGCGCGTCACCACCGAGCCGATCGTCCAGCTGTTGCGCAGTTGAACGCCCATGTCGCGGTCGAGGTTGAAGCGAGAATTGACCAAGCTGCGATCAACAAACTGAAGATTTTGCGAGGAGATGACACGCTCGCGGTTGCCGGGCAGTTTGGTCTGGCCAAGCCACACTTCAAGGTTGCCAACCAGCTTGTAGCGGATGAAGGCGTCGAGAATGAGGTTGGACGTGTTGTTTGCTTGGGGCACTTCGCCGCCGTGGTCGCGGTTGGACAGGCCGAGCTCGATCTTGTACTTCAAGCGCGGGTTGTAGGCAAAGCCCGAGAACTTCAAACGCGACCGGCGGATCAGCCAGTTCGTGCTGACCTCACCTATGCTCGATGCGCCATCGACAGGGCTCACCACAACCGGAAGATCAGTCTCCATAAGGCTCTGCACCCGGTAGTTGAATTTCAGCGAGAAACTCGAATCCTGCGCAATCACGTGGACGCCCTTGCCGAATGTCGCATCGATGGGCTGCTGGGCTAAAGCCACAGAAGCAGTGCCACAGGCGAGTGCGGCGAGCAGAATCAATCGCTTCATTCTGCTTCTGTGCCTGCTTCTGTTCCGCTGGTTGCATCACCGGCGGCGGGGACTTCTGCCGGAACAGCTGGGGCGGGAGCGTCTAGCTGCTCGGTCGGCGCCGTCTCTTCCATGCCTTCAGGGGTTCCTACTTGGCCCTGCTCTGTGCCATAGTGAATGGCCAGGACGAGGGTGACGCTGACCGTGAGGCCGACGATCAACTTCAGGAAGTCCTTTGCGACAATGGGGAAAATTGTTTTGAGGTTCCCCTTTTTTGTCAATCCCGTGTTCAAGGCCAATTCGCGACCGCACAGCAAGCCGACGAAGACCCATGTGGTCGACATCGGGATGTCGTTCATGCCCTTGAAGTACAAGAGCAGGAAGGCGTAAGTCAGGTCGATGAAGGTCGCCGAACGCACGTACTTGGTGCTCTGCTTGTCCAACACGATTTGCTGAATCTTACCGCCCTGGTTGTAGAAAATGTGCCCGAGGCCCAAGACGAAGAACGTGATCACGAGGATCAATTGGGTTAAAGACAGGGTGCGCGGTAGGAACACGGCGATGTTGGCCACGTCGTGCGAGAGCCAAGTGAACCAAAGGAAACCGGTTGAGAACC